>NC_017384.1:2505000-2607500 GCF_000223375.1 Ketogulonicigenium vulgare WSH-001
CCCCGTATAGGAAGCTCGATTTGACGCATTAAGTAGGGCGGGACACGTGAAATCCTGTCTGAAGATCGGAGGACCACCTTCGAAGGCTAAGTACTCCTTACTGACCGATAGCGAACCAGTACCGTGAGGGAAAGGTGAAAAGCACCCCGACGAGGGGAGTGAAACAGTACCTGAAACCGGACGCCTACAAGCAGTCGGAGGGACCTCGAGTCCTGACGGCGTACCTTTTGTATAATGGGTCATCGACTTGGTCTCACAAGCAAGCTTAAGCCGTTAGGTGTAGGCGCAGCGAAAGCGAGTCTTAATAGGGCGAATGAGTTTGTGGGATCAGACCCGAAACCAAGTGATCTAGCCATGACCAGGATGAAGGTTGGGTAACACCAACTGGAGGTCCGAACCCACACCTGTTGAAAAAGGTCGGGATGAGTTGTGGCTAGGGGTGAAAGGCCAATCAAACTTGGAGATAGCTGGTTCTCTGCGAAATCTATTTAGGTAGAGCGTCAGACGAATACCCTCGGGGGTAGAGCACTGGATGGGTAATGGGGTCCCACAGACTTACTGATCCTAACCAAACTCCGAATACCGAGGAGTAATATCTGGCAGACACACGGCGGGTGCTAACGTCCGTCGTGAAGAGGGAAACAACCCTGACCTACAGCTAAGGCCCCTAATTCATGGCTAAGTGGGAAAGCAGGTGGGACGACCAAAACAACCAGGAGGTTGGCTTAGAAGCAGCCATCCTTTAAAGATAGCGTAACAGCTCACTGGTCTAATTAAGTTGTCCTGCGGCGAAGATGTAACGGGGCTCAAGCCATGAGCCGAAGCTTAGGGTGTGCATTTATGCACGCGGTAGCAGAGCGTAGTGTGACATAGCGCAATGCCTCTTCAGCCTTCGCAAGAAGGTTTTGGAGGCAAGGCGCTTTCTGTGAAGCCGGGCTGTGAGGCATCCGGTGGAGAGATCACTAGTGAGAATGATGATATAAGTAGCGACAAAGAGGGTGAGAGACCCTCTCGCCGAAAGTCCAAGGGTTCCTGCTTAAAGCTAATCTGAGCAGGGTAAGCCGACCCCTAAGGCGAGGCCGAAAGGCGTAGTCGATGGGAACCAGGTTAATATTCCTGGGCCAGGAGATGGTGACGGATCTCAAAGGTAGTTCAATCTTATCGGATTGATTGGGCTGCTCAGAGGTCCCTGGAAATAGCCCTCCATAAGATCGTACCCTAAACCGACACAGGTGGACTGGTAGAGAATACCAAGGCGCTTGAGAGAACTATGTTGAAGGAACTCGGCAAAATACCTCCGTAAGTTCGCGAGAAGGAGGCCCGTTCAGTAGGCAACTATTGGGCGGGGGCACAAACTAGGGGGTGGCGACTGTTTACTAAAAACACAGGGCTGTGCGAAGTCGTAAGACGACGTATACAGTCTGACGCCTGCCCGGTGCTGGAAGGTTAAAAGGAGAGGTGCAAGCCTTGAATTGAAGCCCCAGTAAACGGCGGCCGTAACTATAACGGTCCTAAGGTAGCGAAATTCCTTGTCGGGTAAGTTCCGACCTGCACGAATGGCGTAACGACTTCCCCGCTGTCTCCAACATAGACTCAGCGAAATTGAACTGCCCGTGAAGATGCGGGCTACCCGCGGTTAGACGGAAAGACCCCATGCACCTTTACTCCAGCTTCACATTGGCATCAGGCCAAGCATGTGCAGGATAGGTGGTAGGCATTGAAACAGGGACGCCAGTCCTTGCGGAGCCATCCTTGAGATACCACCCTTGCTTTGCTTGATGTCTAACCGCGGTCCGTTATCCGGATCCGGGACCCTGTGTGGTGGGGAGTTTGACTGGGGCGGTCGCCTCCCAAAGTGTAACGGAGGCGCGCGAAGGTTGGCTCAGACCGGTCGGAAATCGGTCGTCGAGTGCAATGGCATAAGCCAGCCTGACTGCAAGACTGACAAGTCGAGCAGAGACGAAAGTCGGCCATAGTGATCCGGTGGTCCCGAGTGGAAGGGCCATCGCTCAACGAATAAAAGGTACGCTGGGGATAACAGGCTGATGATGCCCAAGAGTCCATATCGACGGCATCGTTTGGCACCTCGATGTCGGCTCATCTCATCCTGGGGCTGGAGCAGGTCCCAAGGGTATGGCTGTTCGCCATTTAAAGAGGTACGTGAGCTGGGTTTAGAACGTCGTGAGACAGTTCGGTCCCTATCTTCCGTGGGTGTAGGATACTTGAGAGGAGTTGCCCCTAGTACGAGAGGACCGGGGTGAACGGACCACTGGTGGACCAGTTATCGTGCCAACGGTAGTGCTGGGTAGCTATGTTCGGACAGGATAAACGCTGAAGGCATCTAAGCGTGAAGCCCCCCTCAAAACAAGGTATCCCTGAGGACCGTGAAAGACCATCACGTCAATAGGCTAGAGATGTAAGTGCAGTAATGCATTCAGTTGACTAGTACTAATCGTCCAATAGGCTTGGTTTGATCCAGAAATAGCTCAACCAAATCAAAAAATCATACAAATCAGTATACTTGACAACAAAAATGATGCTTCTTTCCCGGTCTGGTGGCCATAGTGGCCGTTAAACACCCGATCCCTTCCCGAACTCGGAAGTTAAGGGCGGCTACGCTGATGGTACTGCGACTTAAGTCGTGGGAGAGTAAGTCACCGCCAGACCTGATAAGAAGCATCTTCTCTCTCTCAATACGATCAAAATCCCAACAACGCGGGGTGGAGCAGCCCGGTAGCTCGTCAGGCTCATAACCTGAAGGCCGCAGGTTCAAATCCTGCCCCCGCAACCAGAACTAAATCATTAGCGAAATCAGTGGCTTGAAAATCAGCAGCTGCTGATCGCAAACTGATCTCACCAGAACGCCCCGCCTCCCGCGGGGCTTTTTGTATGTGCGGCACTCAGAGCCAGGATGCACGCCAGATCCCCAACAAGTTCAATGTGATGGAGGCTGGGCGCCGCACGATCCCGCACCATCCGCACCTCCGAAACCAACCCGCGCAGAAGCTGAGCAGCTTCCAGCTTTAACCCGGACGGGTTCAGCGCCGCCGACAGGCCGGCGATCTTCCCGCAATAAAGGCCCAATACAGCACACCAGCCGCGACAACCCTCAAACACAAAACGATAGACAACAACCTAGAAACGTAGCAGCGGAAAGGCGCGCTGAAAGCGCTTTTGAACGCGACGATAGGCCATGACAGCACGCCCGCGGCGCGACCAAAAGTCATACCGCGGACCAAGCCATGGCTTGTTCGAGCCGTGAAAATGCACAATCACATCCGAAAGACCCGTCAGCTCGTTATCCAAGGCGCCAGACGAACGGATGAAAGCACGCTGCTCACGCGTACGGGACCAAGAGGAATTCCAGGCAGGGTCTAGCAGGCGGACATTGCCCGTGAAAATGCTGTTCAGATGGTCCTGATCCCCCCAAGGGCTCGCAGAAGCGCGAATAACATCCGTCATCGCGTCAAAAAGCGCAGGAGTTGCACGTACTGCGGACGTATCAATCAACAAGACGCCGGAATTGAAATAGTGGGAGATATCTTCCTGTCCCATCAGCTGGCGCAGTTCGCGCACGCGCGGCTTATCGGGCGGCGCGCCATTGCGGCACCATTTTGACACGACATAATCGCGCACCGCAGCCAGAGGCTTACCCTGCATATCCAGGTCGAAAATCTGCGATGGGTCCGCTGTTATGCGTGTATCTCCATCGATATAAAGCACACGGCCATCTAGCTTTTTAGGGATAAGCAACCGCCCCATTGAGGCCCCGGAGATACGCGCGTCAGGGCCTTTAGCGCCTGCCATTTCGGCCTTACTCAGCGCGGAAAATTCCAAGCGTAGTCGTGGATTGACGGGTTGAAGTTGCGCAATCAGCGCGACCTCGGCAGGGCTGAGCCCATCGCCCCAGATGTGGAGCAGGCCGTCGCCCTTGACATGCTGCATAAGGCCCCAAGCCGTAAAAAGGGTGGGGCGCAGTAGTCCTGAATCAGTGACAAGGACGAATTGAGGATGGTTGGATTGCGAGGCGCGCAAGTCTTGCTTCTATCTTGGTCAATGGGGGCACTCACAATGAGGCGAGCTTGACCGTATCGCGATATTCTGGCCTGCGCGAGTCCCAATTGGCAATCTCGGCGCGCACAGCCGGGTTGAAGCCTTTGGTCAGGCCAAGGACGATCAGCGCCGCGCGTTGGCTTGCAAAGTCACCACGCCTCATTTTCTTTAAAAAAGGCAGTTTCATACGCAATAAAAGAATCGGATGAACTGTTGTTAGGGTAACAAAGATCTTTCTGGCCTTGATGTCGTCCATTAACCTATCGCGCGCCTCAAGCGCGTCTTTACTGCGCGCCAAAACAGGACGGATATACTTTGCTTCTTTTGGGCAGATTGCAGATTGATGTTCCAGCATAAGCCGCATCTCGTCTGCATCCGTAATATTCATAATTGTCGAGATCAGATCACGGCTATGCACCAAAGCATCAATACTAAAGCCGCGCTTTATAAAATATTGCGCCAGATGCCATTCATGATAGCGCACGACGGTGCTTTTATTGTCAATCAAATGCAGCTTTTCCCAATACCGCATGAAAGATTTACTGCTAAGAATTTTATGTGAAAAGCGAAGAAAATAGGACTGCACATAGCTGCGCGATTTATGGCGCGATACGGTGCTCATATGCAGGCCATAAAGATCAGCATTGGTCGCGCGGCAGGCGGCAATCGTATCTTTTGCGTCGTGTACCGGGAACCAGATGCTGTCATTCATCAGATAAAGCGCATCAATCGGCAGTTTGCGGGCCATCAGGGTCAGAACACCCTCGCGATAACCGCCGAAATCATACCCCACATTGGGGCGTTCAATCACAAGATAGCTGTGCTGCAAAAGAGCGTTGCGGTCGTCTAAGCTAAGCGGTGCGTTCGACACGACGACACAGCCGATGCCCAGGGCGTTCAGCTCGGTCAATGTGAGAAGACTTGAGTCCAGCAGGCCATCGGGTTGGAATAACAGCACAACCGCCATTTCGCGCTGAGGCCCACATTGCCCTTCAAGGACGGTGACGTTCTGCGCGCGCTCGATATCATAGCGACGACGGCGCAGGTTTCCGCCAAAATAATGGAAAAGACCGGAGGTTTGTTTTTTAACGCGGCAGATCTCGCGCCATAGCTTTGAGCTTGCTTGCACGTTGGTACCTCGGGGCGGCTTGCTTAATTGTGATCATCGTTAATTTTTATACAACGTACAAGCGGTGACGAAGGATAATCGCATAAAAGGTTAAGATGAGCGTAAATCCTAACCATGTTCACATATGCGACACATACCTTCTGTAAAGGCGCCCGCCTATAGTCGTCGACGGGCAGGTACAGGATCGGCTGTTATCCGCGAATTTGCCCGTCATCGACGCGCGATTCGCGCCCGATGTTTCAGCTGCGCTGGCGGAAATTGGCCGAAGTTGGGCGCATCTGCCGCTTGTTTTTGGGCCGTCGCAGGATCTGAGAGCGCGGAGGTTTTGCGCAAGCAATGCCTGCCATGGCTATGAAGCGGGATCGCTGCTACAAGCGCGTCAGCATGCTTTGCCATAGGGCGGGGCGGAGAATGATGAGCCGATGCAGCTAACACAAAAGATTATGAGCCGTTTTGTCAAAGACGATGTCGATGGCAATGTGGTGAAGCGACTCTTGCAATATGGTGTTGCCACACAGGGAAGATATTACGCGATCGGCATTCTGGCGATGGTTATTGTCGCTACGAGTGCGGGCCTGACAGCGTGGTCGATGGAGATGATCATCAATGCGATGAGCAATCCTAACGATCGCGCGCAACTGGCGACGGTGTCGATGATGGTGGTCGGCATTTTTGCCCTGCGCGGCATCGGGGCCTATGTGCAGGCCGTCGCCATGGCCAAGGCCGGCAACGGCATCATCGCGGATCAACAGCGCAATATTTTCAATAAGCTGATGGAGCAGGGTGTCGATTTCTTTAACCTGCGCGAATCCTCGGACACGCTGATGCGGGTGACACAAAGCGCGCAGGCGGCGCGTGGCCTGATTGATATTATCGCCACCTCGGCGGTGCGCGATTCGCTGACGCTGATTTCGTTGTTGGTGGTGATGGTCTATCAGCAGCCGGTGTTGACGCTGGCCGCGATGACGGTCGGACCGATGGCGTTTTTAATGCTCCGCACGCTGGTGCGGCGCGTGCGTGACGTCACTTCGCGCCAGATGATGTCACTGGCCGAGATTTTGCGTGTGCTGCAGGAAACGTCGGCTGGAATCCGTATCGTTAAGATCTTCGCATTGGAAGATTTGATGCGTGGCCGCATGAGCGCCGCGGTACGTGCGGTTGAAAAACGCTCGAATGCTGTCACACGGTTGGAATCGATCACCATGCCCGTGATGGATATTCTTGCGGGTCTGACAATCGCCGGGATTTTGTGGCTGTCGACGTGGAATATTGTGGGCGGCGCCGATGGCGCATCCGCAGGTCAGTTGATGTCATTTATCACCGCGATGCTGATGTGCTACGATCCGGCGCGCCGCTTGTCGCAAATGCGCGTTCGCGCCGAGGCGATGCTGGTCGGCGTGCGCATGTTGTTCGACCTGATCGATATGAAAACCAGCCTGAACGAGAACCCGGATGGCCCTGCGCTGAAGCCGGGTCCCGCGCATATCCGGCTTGAGGATGTGACCTTCGCCTATGGCGAGCGTAAGGTGCTGCAAAATGTCGATATGGACATTCCTGCGGGCCAGTTGACCGCGATTGTGGGCCTCTCGGGCGCAGGCAAATCGACCGTGATGAACCTGATCATGCGTCTATATGATCCCACCGAGGGCAAGGTCACCATTGATGCGCAGGACATCAGCGGGCTGCGGGCATCGTCGCTGCGACGCGCGCTGGCCTATGTCGGCCAAGATACGTTCCTGTTCTCGACCTCGATCCTGGAAAACATCCGCTATGCGCGCCCCGATGCCAGTGACGACGACGTCAAGGCCGCGGCCGAGGCGGCTTTCGCGCATGAATTCATCATCGCACTGCCCCAAGGCTATCAAACCCAAGTGGGTGAAAATGGCGCCTTCTTGTCGGGTGGCCAGCGGCAGCGCATCTCGATCGCGCGGGCATTCTTGAAAAATGCCTCTATCCTGCTGCTGGACGAGGCAACCAGCGCGCTGGATGCGATTTCGGAAGAAAAGATCCGCGATGCTGTGCAGGTTCTGGGTCGTGGCCGCACGCGTGTTGCGATCACGCACCGTCTGTCGACGATCATGGCCGCCGATCTGGTCTATGTGATGGAGGACGGCCGCGTCATTGAAAGCGGCAGCGTGGATGCGCTGCTGCGCGCGGATGGGCCGTTCAAGGACCTTTACGACAAGCAGTTCGGCTAATGAAGGGGCAGGCCTCGGATCGACCCGTCACGCGGCGGCTGATCAGGCTGGGGTTTCAGCTGTTGCGCGGTCGTGCGCATTGGCAGGACACGTTTCCGGGGCTGCGCATCGACCGCGCATCTGGCGAGATCCGCTATTTCGGACGCAAGGTGGGGCAGCTTGTGCCGGCTGCGCTGCCTTCGATTGACGCCGTGCATATTATCGGTTCGGGCCCGTCGCTTGCCGGGCAAAACCTGACCGCGCTGCCGCCGGCGTGCACCATTTTACTGAATGGCGCCATAAGCCTAGCGGATCAACTGCACCCGGCCGCGGTCTTTGTCGAGGATGAGCGCTTTGTCTTTCGCCATTTTTCGATGCTGTCGCGGCTTGATCCCGCTGTGCCACTTGCGCTGTCAGCTGCGGTGATCCGCGCGATATTGCAGCGGGATGATGGCTTTTTGCAGGGCCGCCGGGTGATGCTGATCGATAATCTGCTAAAGCCAGTGCATCACCTGCGTCGCCGCGCGGTGTCTGCGGGCGTAGATGGCACAGGACTGGTGTCGCTGGACCCTGAGCAGGGGGTCATGATCGCGGGGTCCGTCGCTTGTACGGCGCTGCAATTCGCGCTGGCGGCGCAGCCCAAGGTGATCGGTTTTGCCGGAATTGATCTGTCGAACGCCAATGCGCCGCGTTTTTACGAAAGTGCCGACAGCCGCGCGCCCTCGGGTATTGTCAGTGGTTTGCCGCGCCTTTTGGCGTTTTTTGCCGCCGCGCGTGATGTTGCGCAAGAACGGGGGATCGCGCTGCGCTGCTACAGCGCGCGCTCGGCCTTGTTAGAGATCGGCTACCCCTATGACGACCTGCTGGACCAGCCGCGCCTTTAGGTGCTGCAAGCCAGCCTTTAACAATCGTGCCGCGCTACGGGGGCTGGCTGCCTCGGTATAAAGGCGTAATTCTGGGGCATTGCCAGAGGGGCGTATGTGCAGGATCTGGCCACATAGCGCGGTGATACGCAGCCCGTCCATCCTGTTGATATATGCGGGTTCAAGCCCGAATGGCGCAAGGAAAGCCCGGCTGTCGGCCTGCAGATCAGCAATCAGTCTTTGCGCCGCACAGGGATCTATATCGGGCAGAAGGCCGCTTGCGGTAAAGCGCGCGGGCTCTGCCCTGACCCGCGCGGCCAGCGTTCCACCCGCTGCCGCGATCAGCGCCACCAGCATCGGCAACAGGCTGTCGCGTGTCATCAGCGCAGGCAGTGGCCCCGCGCATTGGGCGTCATATCCCAGTAAGACGCCGCCGTTCGCCTCGTACCCGATGGCGCGGGGCTGCGCTTGCATCCCAGCGATCACATAGGGTGAGCCGATCCGTGTGCGCAGCACGTGCAAGTCGAGTGCCTCGACCCCGGTATTTGACGAGATTGGCGTGACCACGCTTGTCGCCCCCAGTGCGCGGGCGGTGATCTGGCCCAATATATCGCCCGCAATCAGCGTGCCGCCTGCATCTGTCATCAATGGCCGATCGCCGTCACCATCCATCGAGAGGATCGCATCCAGCCGATACATCCGTGCGGCTGCGCGCAGTCGCGCGCGCGTAGTGTCGGTGACCGCTTCGGTATCGACGGCGATGAAGTGATCCGCGCGGCCAAATTCGACCACCTCTGCACCAAGCGCGCGCAGGATTGCGATCAGATCATCACGCCCGACAGCGGAATGTGACCAGACGCCAACGCGGCGCCCGACGAGGGCCGCTGTCCCGAAGGCGGTGGTATAGCGGGTCCGATAGGCGGCGCTGATATCAGTATAGCGCAGCGGCCCCAGCGGGCGCGTGATCGCGGGCCCGCCCAATGCAGCAAGGATCGCAGCTTCGTCAATTTTGGTGATTTCGCCCATAGGCGTATAGAATTTCAGCCCGTTGTAAGCTGCGGGAATGTGGCTGCCGGTTACCATGATGGCCGCAGCGCCCGCCCTAGAGGATGCAAGCGCAAGCGCGGGCGTCATCGCGCAGCCGCAATCTGTCACTGTGATTCCCGTTTGGCGCAGCGCTGCGATGACATCTTTGGCGATGCGCGGCGCGCTCTCGCGCAGATCCCGCGCGACAAAGACGCCGTTGCCGATCGGGCAGGCGGCCACAAAGGCCTGTATATAGGCCGTGATGCAGTCTGCCGTCAGCGCATCCGCCCGACCGCGTAAGCCTGATGTGCCAAATTTTGGCACCATTCTAACCCACCGCGCTTTGCGGGTGGTTTGTGGTAACGCCGCCCTCGGCCTCGGTTTGGACGGCCAAAAGGATCAAGGGCACATTGCCGGGGTTATCCAGGCGGTGCAGCCCCCCCGCAGCAACATAAAGCGATTCGTTCTTGCACAGCAGATGCACCTGATCGCGATGGGTCATCTGCGCCACGCCAGATAGGATGATCCAATGCGTGGCGGCGTGATGCTGCGGCTGCAGATTGAATGTGGTCCCTGGCGCAACCTCGATCCGCTTGGCCCACAGACCGTGCGGATTTTCATCCCACGGGCGGTGCGCCGTGCGAAACTGGGTCGCTTGCACCGCGCCTTTGTGTTGCAAGGCGGCGACGGCCTCTTTCACGCGCTGTGTCTGCGAGCGATGCGCGACCAGCACAGCATCGGGGGTGGCGACGGCGATGATATCTTGCAGGCCGATGCCGACCAATTCGACACCGGCACTGGTGCTGTAAAGCAGCGTATCGGCGCAGGCGATGGCCGTGCTATGAGGGCTTGCCACATTGCCGCGCGCATCAGGGCCGCTTTCTTGCCAAACCGCATCCCAATCGCCCAGATCCGACCAGCCGGCGGAAAACGGCATCACGGCCAGGTTGCTGGCCTTTTCCATAATGGCATAATCGACCGAAATATCGGGGGCCGTGGCCCAGGCCACAGGATCAAGACGCATAAAGATCAAATCGCAGCAGGCGGCGCGCACGGCAGCCTCGACGGGGATCAGCACCGCGGGCCCATGGGCGCAAAACGCAGCAATCAGCATGCGCGCGGTGAACAGGAAAATGCCAGCATTCCACAGGAAATCACCGCTCGCGATCATTTGCGCGGCACGCGTGGCATCCGGCTTTTCGACAAAGCGCAGCAGATTTTGTGGGGCATCAGCCCGTGGTTCTGCATCGGGGGCCAGTTGCAGATAGCCATAGCCGGTTTCAGCGCGCGTCGGTGTGATGCCAAAAGTCACCAGATCACCGGCCAGGGCACGGGGCACGGCTTTGGCGACCGCATCGCGGAACGCCTCGGTGTCGGGGATGACGTGATCCGACGGTGCGACCAGCATCAGGGCATCGGGGTCACTTTGCGACAGTGCAAATGCAGCGGCCAAGATCGCAGGTGCGGTATTGCGTGCCTCAGGCTCGATCAGGACGCGCTGCGGCTGCACGCCCACGCCTGCCAGTTGCTCGATCACCAAAAAGCGGAAGTCATGCCCGGTGACAACGATGGGTGGGGCAAAAAGCGGGCCGCTTACACGGCGCGCCGCCCCTTGCAGCAGGCTTTCCGCCCCGGTGCGGCGCACAAATTGCTTGGGATAGTCGCGCCGCGATAATGGCCACAGGCGCGTTCCTGCGCCGCCACATAACAGGATCGGATGAATGTTTCTGTTCATCGCTATGCTAACCTTTACTGAAGCAGCAGGGCCTGATCACGTCAGTGAAACGTCACAGAGTGAACAAATCCTTACCAACCGGCGGCTCATGGTCGATTTATGTGCGCAAAGCGCACTATGATTATAAAATCATCTGGTGTTATAGTTTTCATATGCTGATATGAGGGTGATGCTTATGAAAACCTCGATTGCGACCGTCTCGATCTCGGGGACGTTTCAGGACAAGCTGGCGGCGATTGCGGCGGCGGGCTTTCATGGGATCGAAATCTTTGAACAGGATTTCCTCGCCTCGGATCTGTCCCCGCGCGAGGCGGCGCGCATGGTGCGCGATCATGGGCTCGACATCACGATCTTTCAGCCGTTTCGCGATTTCGAAGGGCTGCCCGCGCCTTTGCGCCAGCGCGCCTTTTCGCGGGCCGAGCGTAAATTCGACCTGATGGCCGAGCTGGGCACAGATCTGGTGCTGTTCTGCTCGTCGGTGCATCCGGCGGCTTTGGGCGGGATCGACCGCGCCGCCGATGACTTTCGCGCGCTGGGCGAGATTGCGGCGACGCGGGGCATCCGTGTGGGATATGAGGCTTTGTGCTGGGGCAAGCATGTCGACGATCACCGCGATGCATGGGAGGTGGTGCGCCGCGCCGATCATCCCAATATCGGCCTGATCCTTGATAGTTTTCATACACTTGGACGCAAGATCGACCCCGAGACCATCCGGCGCATTCCGGGGGATAAGATCTTTTTCGTGCAGCTTGCCGATGCGCCTGCGATCCCGATGGATCTGCTGTATTGGTCGCGCCACTTTCGCAATATGCCGGGCGAGGGGGATCTGGATGTCACTGCCTTTACCCGCGCCGTGCTGGCCACGGGCTATGACGGGCCGCTCAGCCTCGAGATCTTCAACGACCAGTTCCGGGCGGGGCGTCCGCGCCTGGTGGCGCAATCGGGCTATCGCAGCCTGATGGCACTGATGGATCAGGTCAGGCGCGCCGAACCCAGCCTGTCGGTGCCCTTGCCAAACATGCCCGCGCCCGCCGCCGTCCGTGCCGTCGAGTTTTTGGAATTCGCCAGCAGCAAGGCGGATGCGGCCGCATTGGATCAGGTGCTGGGTGCCGCAGGGTTCAGCGTCGCGGGGCGGCACCGCAGCAAACCCGTCACTTTGTGGCGGCAAGGCGCGGTGAATCTGCTGGTGAACACCAGCAGCGCGGATTTCAACCTGACCAGCTGGAGCACCCACGGCACCACCGTGTCGGAAATCGGATTGACCATGCCGGACGCGAAAGACACGGCGACGCGGGCGATGGCGCTGGGCGCGCAGGCGCATGTCAGCGCACCCCATGCGACGGGCGAGCGGGACTTTCCTGGTATTCGCCATGCCGGTGGTAGCGTTTTGCGGTTTTTGGATGCCGGACAGGCCTCGATCTGGGACAGTGATTTCGATGTGACGGCGCCCGCGCCCGTTGGCATCGGTATCCAGCGGGTGGATCATATCGCGCAAACGATGGCCTATGACGAAATGCTCAGCTGGTCATTGTTTTACACCACGCTGTTCGAGGCGACGCGCGCGCCGATGGTGGATGTGATCGACCCCGATGGTCTGGTGCGCAGCCAAGCGCTGCAAAGCGGCGCGCTGCGGGTCACGTTGAATGGGGCCGAGGCGCGGCGCACGCTGGCCGGTCAATTTATCGAGGAAACCTATGGTGCCTCGGTGCAGCATATCGCCTTTGAAACGCAGGATATTTTTGCAACGGCTGCGGCGCTTGCCGCGCGCGGCTTCCCGGTGCTGCAAATCGGCGACAATTATTACGGTGATCTGGCGGCCCGCTTTGGCCTGCCCGCGGATGAGGTCGCGCAGCTACAGGCGCTGAACCTGCTATATGACGAAGACGGAGCGGGGCGATTCTGGCAGGTGTTCAGCCGTCCGCTGGCGGGCGGGCTGTTTCTAGAGATCGTTCAGCGCGCGGGCGGCTATAGTGGCTATGGCGGCCCGAACGCGCCCTTTCGCATTGCCGCGATGAAGCGCCACCTGCGGCCGGCGGGCCTGCCCAAGCGTTAAGCTGCGGGTGCCAGCAGGGCGCGGCGCAGTGCGGCGGGGTCAACCGAGGCCCCGGTGAACAGGCGAAACGCGTCGATGCCTTGGTGAAAGAACAGCTCGTATCCGGTCAGGATGTCTAGGCCAGCGGCCTGCGCCTCGCGCAGAAACTGAGTCTCGACCGGGGTGTAAACCGCATCAAACGCCCAGTCGCGACCGGCAAGCAGGTGTTCTGGAAAGGCCGAGCCGTTGATCCCGCCCATGCCCAGCGGTGTCGAATTGACCAACCCGCGCGCACCCTCGCAAGCGGCCGTGATCGAGGGCGCAAGACGCAGATCCAGACTGGGCTGATAGGCGGCAAGCGCGGTGATCAGCGCCTGCGCGCGGGCCGTGTCGGGATCATAGATCGCAAGCCGCGCCGCCCCCAGATCCGCCAATGCAAAGGCCACGGCCTTGCCCACCCCGCCCGCACCAGCCATCGCGACCGCGCCCGGTTTCGCCCCCCCAAATCGCTGGCGAAAGGCGGCGGCAAAGCCCGAATAGTCGGTATTATGTCCCACGGGGGTATCGCCGAAAATCACCGTATTACAGGCGCCTAGCGCAGCGACGGCGGGCTGCGGGATTTGCAGCATGGGCGTGACGCGCTCTTTATACGGATAGGTGATGTTCAGCCCGTGATAGCCGTTGTCGTGGGCCCAGGCGAACAATGCGTCGAAATCGCGGTTCTGCGCGGCGGGGATCAGCAGGTCGTAACTGACATCAAGCCCCGCCAGCGCGCCGGCCAGACGATGCAGGGCCGGCGATTGCGATTGTTTGATATTGTCACCGATCAACCCCAGCCTGATCACGTCCCGCTCCTTCGCGCTGCATTCGCGCGAAGGATATGATTTGGCAATCTGTATTTCAAATGCTGTTTTTCATTTTATCGGTTGTTTTTGAATTTATGGGCGGTCAGGCGATTGTTCCGGTGGCCAGCGCGTGATCCAACCCGCCCTGCACATGTCGCTCTAATACCGCACGGGCCATTGGCGCATCACGATCCAGCGCGGCCTGCAACAGAATCTTATGCTCGCCTGCCGCGATATCACCGCGATGGGATAGGGCAATCATTTGATAACGCAGGTATTTGTCGAAAATCGCCGCATGTGTGTCCATCAAGACCTGCGAGCCGCAGGCCGAGATCAGCGCCTGATGGAATTCCCAGTCATAGCGCTTCCACAACTCGGTCTGCGACATGTCGCCGGTGGCCATGCGGCGTTCCAGCGTTGCCAGCTTGTGATGGCTGGCGACGATATCGCCCTCCCATTCGACGCCGCCCGCGGCAAAGGACTGCTCAAGCGCATGGGTTTCCAACAGCAGGCGTAAGGCCGCGACTTCTTTCAGGTTTTCGACAGAAACGGGTGCGACTTCAAAGCCGCGCTGACCTTCGGCGACAACCAGATCCTCGGATGAAAGCCTGTTCAAGATTTCGCGCAGAGTGCTGATGCTGATGCCATAGCTGTCGCGCAGACCATCAAGCTTCAGCTTTTGCCGTGGGCGCAGGCGACCAAAGATAATATCCGACCTGATCCGGCGATAAGCGTTTTCACTGATGGTCAGGCCAGCGGCGCTTTCGCCGTCGTTTTCTGCACGTGTCATGATATTGCGGCAATCTCTGATGAAACTGCCTTATGATAGCGGCGTTGCAGGCAGCAGGCCATTCCTGATCGTATGTTCGACGCAGGCATGGATATGACGGCTGAGGATCGCCGCTGCCGCATCCGCGTCGCGGCGCAGCGCGCAATCCAGCAAGGCGCGATGTTCGTCCGCTGCGACCTCGCCACGAAAGATCACCGCGATAATCTGATAGCGCAGGTATTGGTCAAAGATGCGCGCATGGGTCGCCAGCAGCACCTGCGAGCCGCAGCCCCCGATCAGCGCGCGGTGAAAAGCCCAGTCATACCGCTTCCAATCGGCGGCGTGATCGCGCCCGCCTGCCAGCATTTTCGCTTCCAGCCGCGACAGGCGATGATGCGCGGCCAGCACTTCGGCTTCCCATTCGACATCGCCGCGCTGAAAGGATTGTCGCAGCGCGTATGTTTCCAGAAAGTCGCGCATGGCGGCGATATCGCGGAAATTCTGCTGCGACACCGGCGTGACGGTAAAGCCCTTTTGCCCCTCGGCCTGCACCAGACCTTCGGCGCAAAGACGATAGAGGATTTCCCGTAACGTGCTGACACTGATATCATAATGTTGGCGCGCCTGATCCAGCTTTAGCCGTAGGGCGGGCGCCAAGCGGCCAAAGATGATATCGCTGCGAATCCGCTGATAGGCGCTTTCGCCAGCGGTCAGGCCAAGGGGATCGGCGTCGGTCACAGCATCATCCTATGCGGGTTACGGGCCAAGTCTATCGACAGCACCTTGCCGCAACAAGCGCGGTGCGGGTGAATGATGTAATCTAAAATATATGATGATTTCAAATTTAACTATTGATCGGTTATTCGTCTTGTGTAGGCTTTGCGTCACGACGGCAGTGGAGGGCCGTCAAGACGAAATCAGGGAGGAGGACGTAATGACGCATGCGTTGACAAGACGTCTGCTGCTGTCGGCAGGTGCTGCGCTGGCTTTGATGACCAGCGCGCCCGCGATGGCGCAGTCTAACGTGCCGCTACGGTTTTCGGCGGTTTTTTCACAGCAAGACATCCGCGCCGAGATGATGGAGCGTTTCGCCGCAGCACTTGGCGAGGGCTTTGATTTTCAGGGCTATTATGGCGCGACTTTGTTCCGCCAAGGCACGGAACTCGTGGCCTTGCAGCGCGGCAATCTGGAAATGGGCAATATCGCCCCGCAGGATATTTCCGAGCAATTGCCCGAATGGTCGGTGCTGACCTCGGCCTATCTGTTCCGCGACGCCGATCATCTGGTGACCTTTTTCCAAAGCGAAGCGGGCGAGCAGATGAAGCAACTGGCCGAGGATCGCCTGAATATCCGCGTGCTGGGCCCGACCTATTTCGGGGTGCGTCATGTGGGCCTGCGCGGGGATCGCGCGGTCAATACGCCTGCCGATCTGGCCGGGGTGCGGCTGCGGATGCCGGGCGGCGATTCGTGGCAGTTCCTGGGGCAGGCTTTGGGCGCGAACCCGACGCCCGTCGCCTATGCCGAGGTTTATACCGCGCTGCAAACCGGCGCGATCGACGGCCAAGACAACCCGATGCCCAACGTCCAGAACATGAAGTTCTATGAGGTGATGGACCAGATCGTAAAGACGGCGCATCTGGTGGGCTTTGACGTGCTGACCATTTCGAAATCGTCATGGGACAGCCTGACGCCCGAACAGCAGGCACAGGTGCAGGCCGCCGCGGACGAGGCGATTGCCTGGTCGAACGCCCAACATCTGCAGAACGAGGCTGATCTGATCGCCTTTTTCGAGGGCGAGGGTCTGGCGATTGTCGAGCCTGATCTGGATGCGTTCCGCACCCATGCCCAAGAGCTGTATCAGACCTCGGGCATGGCCGCGCGCTGGCCCGAAGGTATCGTCGAGCAGATCAACGGTCTTTAACGGTCGCGGCGCGCCGTGCCCTTGGTGGCACGGCGCATTTTCGCAGCGTCGCGAGGGGGAAAACATGCGACTATCTGCAATTGGCGGCTGGCTGGTGCGCCGGGCCGAGAATATCCAAGCCCTGATGCTGGCCGTGATGTTCTTTGCCTTTATCATTCAGGTCGTCTTTCGCTATTTCTTCAACCTGCCAACGGGTTGGACGTCCGAGCTGACGGTCATCATGTGGCTGTGGATGGTGCTATGGGGGGCCGCCTTTGTCGCCCGTGAGGACGAAGAAATCCGGTTCGATCTGCTGTATGGATCGGTGCGCAAGGGGCTACAGCGTGTCTTTGTCATCGCGACCGCGCTGGTGCTGATCACGCTGTTCCTCGTCTCGCTGCCCGCCAGTTGGGACTATGTGACCTTCATGAAAATCCAGTCCTCGGCCTATCTCAAGATCCGGTTTGACTGGCTGTTCTCGATCTACATCATTTTTGTCGTGGCGGTTGTGTGCCGCTATCTGTGGCTGCTGTGGCAGGCCGTGGTGGTGCGCCGCACCCCGCCTGCGACCGCCGAACAAGACGATATCACGGGACACTCGATATGAGCCTGACCGATCCCTTTACCGCCTGTATCGTCTTGCTGATCACATTGGCGGTCCTTGGCCTGCCGGTGGCCTATGCGATGATCTTGGCCTCGATCCTCTATCTGCTGATGGCGGGCCTCGATATGGGCACGGCGGCCGAACAACTGCTGAATTCCATGTACACCAGCTATACGATGCTGGCGGTGCCGCTGTTCATCCTTGCGGCCGAGCTGATGAACTCAGGTTCGATGACGACGCGGCTGACCAATTTCGCCAATGCGCTGGTTGGCCGGTTTCGCGGCGGGCTGGCGCAGGTGAACGTGCTGCAATCGCTGCTGTTTGCGGGCATGTCGGGATCTGCCATCGCGGATGCGGGCGGCATGGGCAAAATGATGATGCGCATGATGACGCAAGAGGGGAAATATACGCCCTCATTCGCCGCCGCGCTGACCGCTGTGACCGCTGTCGTGGCCCCGATCCTGCCGCCGTCGATTCCGATGGTGATCTATGCTTTGGTCTCGAACGTCTCGATCGGCTATCTGTTTTTGGGCGGCATCCTGCCCGGTCTGCTGATCTCGGCCAGCCAGATGCTGATCGTCGGCTGGAGCGCGCGGCGCAACAACTTTCCGACCGAGGCGCCGGTGCCGGTGCGCGAGTTGCCGATGATCACGCTGCGCGCGCTGCCGGCGTTGTTGCTGCCGGTGGTGCTGATCGTGGGCCTGCGCGGCGGGGTGATGACCCCGACCGAGGCGGCAGCGGTCGCGGCGGGCTATGCGTTATTCGTCTCGGTCGTCATCTATCGCGATGTGGGCCTGCGGGAATTCTATGCCTCGCTGCTGTCTGCGGCGCGCACCACCACATCCATCGGGATGCTGATCGCCGCGGCTTTGGTGTTCAACTATATCGTCACGGTCGAGAATATCCCCAATAGTATCAGCCGATTCCTACTGGGTTTCGATCTGACGCCGCTGACTTTCCTGCTGATCGTGAATGTCATTCTGCTGCTGATCGGCGCGGTGCTCGAGGGCTCGACGATCATTCTGATCATCGTGCCGGTGCTGATCCCGACCGCTGCGGCGCTGGGCATTGATCCGATCCATTTTGGCGTCGTCGTGGTGTTCAACGTGATGATCGGCCTGGTGACGCCGCCCTATGGCTTGCTGCTGTTCGTGGTCAAGCGTGTCTCGGGCGCGTCGATGGGGGCGATTTTGCGCGATACGATGCCCTTCCTGCTGGGGCTGATCGCAGCGCTGCTGCTGATCACGCTGATCCCTGACATCGTTCTCTTTATGCCGCGTATGTTCGGCTATTCGGGCTGATCTGAGGAAAGACCATGACCAACACCATCTATATTCTGAACGGCCCGAACCTGAACCGTCTGGGCAAGCGCGAGCCGCATATCTATGGCCATACCACCTTGGCCGAGGTCGAGGCGCTCTGCCGCAATACTGCTGGCGCGGACGTGCAGATCCGCTTTCACCAATCAAACCGCGAATACGAGCTGATCGACTGGGTCCATGAGGCAACCGAGGAGGGGGCGGCAGGCATCATCATCAACCCCGCCGCCTTCACCTTTACCTCGATCGCGATTCTGGATGCGCTCAAGCAATTCGACGGCCCGATTATCGAATTGCATATCTCGAATGTGCACCGGCGCGAGGCGATCTATCACAATTCGCTGGTGTCAAAGGTGGCAACAGCGGTGATGGCGGGCCTTGGGCCACGCGGCTACGCCACGGCTGTCGGCGCGATGCAGGATCTGATCGCCGCAAAGGCGCAATCATGACGGCCCCTGTCGAGGTGGTCCATCATTTTACCCGCGACAAGCTGGGCGAGACGCCGCTGTGGTGCGATCGTCGTCAGCAATTGCTGTGGGTCGATATCGAACAGCCCCGCTTGCAAAGCTTTGATCCGGCGACGGGCAGGCATCAGGCACTGGGTGTCGATTGCGACTGGCTTGGGTCCCATGCGCTATGTGCCGACGGGCGACGGCTGATCGCCAAGGATCTGGCGCTGCATCTGATGGACGAGGATAGCGGCAAGATGACGCCCTTTGCCGTGATTGAGACCGGTGTCGATAACCGGCTGAACGATGGCCGTGTTGACCGCTGGGGGCGGCTGTGGATCGGCACCATGGACAACCAATTGCACCGCCCGCAAGGCGCGCTTTATCGGGTGGCGGGCAGCGGCCGTGTCGACAAGATCGCGGGTGATGTCATCGTCTCGAACGGAATCGCGTTTTCGCCTGACGGGCGGCAGATGCATTTCACCGATACGCGGCGCTATATGTCCTGGGTCTATGATATCGACCCGGATGATGGCGAGATCACCGGCCGCCGCCTGTGGGCGGATTACAGCGCCACCAAAGATCGCCCCGATGGCGCGGCGATGGATGTGGATGGATGTCTGTGGGCGGCGTTCTTTGGCGGTGGCAAGATCGTCCGCTATCGCCCCGATGGTCAGATCGACTTCGAGATTCCGCTGCCGATATCGAACCCAACCTGCCTGTGTTTTGGCGGGCCGGATTTGCGCACGCTTTATATCACGACCGCGTTCAAATTCCTGAACAGCACCCAATTGCAGCGCGAGCCTTTGGCCGGCGCGCTTTTGGCCATCGAAGGCATCGGGCAGGGCCTGCCCGAGCATCGTTTCACCCTATGAGGTTCCCCATGCTCCGTTCCTTGTTTCTGGCGGCTGGACTGGCCGTTGCCGCAGCGGCGGCCAGCGCGCAGCCGATCAACCTGCGCTTTGCCGATAGCACGACGGCGGACGCGCCCCGCTCGCGCGCGCTGGTCGAGATTTTCGCAGCCGAGATTGCGCCCGACTTTACCTTCGAGGGTTATTTCGGCGGCACGCTGTACCGCCAAGGCACCGAGATCGTCGCCGTGCAGCGCCGCAATCTGGAAATGGCGCTGATGCCGCCCTCGGATTTCGCGGAACAAGTGCCCGAATTCGGCATCCTGACCGCCGCCTATCTGGTGCGCGACGCCGATCACATGCGCCGGATTTTCGAAAGCGACGTCGGCGATGAATTCAAGGCGATGGCGCGCGAGCGGATGGGCGTGCATATCCTTGCCCCCGCCTATTACGGCACGCGCAACCTGAACCTGCGCGGCACGCGCGCGGTGAACACGCCCGCCGATCTGGCGGGTCTGCGTCTGCGGATGCCGGGCGGCGAGGCGTGGCAGTTTCTGGGCTCATCGCTGGGCGCGAATCCCACCGCCGTCGCCTATGCCGAAGTTTACACCGCGCTGCAAACCGGCGCGATTGATGGCGAGGATAACCCGCTGTCCAACAACCGCATTATGAAATTCTATGAGGTCACCGACCAGATCGTGCTGACCGGCCATAATGTCGGCTTTGGTCTGCTGATGATCAACGCGGCGCTGTTCGACAGCCTGACGCCCACGCAGCAGCAGAGCCTGCAAGACGCCGCGAACAAGGCCTTTGAATGGAGCAATGCCGAATATATCCGCGAAGAATCCGAGCTTTTGACCTTTTTCGAGGGCGAGGGCATCCGCATTCATACCCCCGATGTTGACGCTTTCCGCGCCTATTCGAACGAGAAATACCTGAACTCGGACTTTTCGCGCAATTGGCCAGCGGGTCTGCTTGACCGGATCAACGCATTGTAACTGCAATGCTTTCAAGCCCCGCCACCGCGGGGTTTGTATTGCGCAAGGCGGTTAACAGCACGATATCCAGGCGCGGCGGCGCGATCAGGGGAATGGTCGCAATATCGGGCCGGGCGGTGCGGCTGACCGATGCGGGCACCAACGCCACCCCAAGGCCCGCCGCGACCAGCTGCACGATACTGTGTTGCAGGCCGGGCTCTAGGCCGATGCGGGGCACAAGGCCTGCTTGCAGGAAATATGCCATAACCGCATCGCGCAATGCCCCCGCGATATGGGCGGGCGCAAGGATGATGTCCTGATCTTGCAGGTCATGGGCGCAGGCATCGGCGCGGTCCGCCAAAGGGTGGTCCTTGGGCACAATCAGTTGCAACACATCCGACAGCAGTGGCAGGCGCGTGAGGCCTGTCACATTCGGGCTGGCAAAGGTCAGGCCCGCATCAATCTCGCCTTGCAGCACATGGCTGGCGATATCGGCGGGGATGATCTCGCGCAGGGTGATCCGCACATCGGGATGGGCGGCGCGGTACTGGCGTACCAGATCGGGCAGGATGCTGTCAGCGGCATGCATCATGAAGCCCAGGCGCAGCTCGCCCTTTTGTCCCGCCGCGATCAACCGCGCGTCGCGGCCCGCCTTGTCCAGATCGGCCAGAATGCGGCGCGCGTCTTGCAGGAAATGCACGCCCGCCGCCGTCAGGCGCACATGGCGCGAATTGCGCGCGACCAATTGCGCCCCAAGGCTGGCCTCGAGCTGCGCGATCTGGCGGCTAAAGGGCGGCTGGGTCATGTTCATACGTGCGGCGGCATGACCAAAGTGCAGCGTCTCGGCCAAGGCGATGAAATAATGCAGGTGGCGGCTGTCCATTGATACCCTGAAAGCATGGATCATGTCTGATCTTTGGATTGGATTGTATCAGTGCCGGGGCGTAGGAGAAGCCTGTCTTTTCCACGAGGCTCGCCATGCTGTCCAATCTGTCTGTCGTCTTGCCAATCTTTGCGCTGATTCTGGCGGGGTTTATGGCGCGCCGCACGGGGGCGTTGGGCCCCAATGCCACGCGCGAGGTGAACCGGCTGGTGGTCTATCTGGCTCTGCCCGCGCTGCTGTTCGATATTATGGCGACGGCGGATCTGGCGGCGGTCTGGCGCCCGGGTTTTATTGCCGCCTTCAGCATTGGCTGTGCGGTGGTGTTCGGCCTGACGCTGATGCTGCGGATGCGGGCGGGTGCGCCGCTGGCGGATGCGGCGATTGATGGGCTGAACGCCAGCTATGCCAATACGGGATTCGTCGGCTTTCCGCTGGCCTTGGCCGTCATCGGCGCAGGCGATGGCCCCGACGCTGGTCGCAACGATTTTGACCGTATCTGTGCTGTTCGCGGTTGCGATCATCTTGATCGAGATCGCCTTGCAAACCGGTGGAAGTCGGCGCGCAATATTTGCCCGGACGGGGCTGTCGCTGGTCAAAAACCCGCTGCTGATCGCGCCGGTTCTGGGCCTTGTGTTCATGTGCGCGGGCTGGACATTGCCGCAGCCCGCCGATGCGTTTTTGAAACTGCTGGGCGGCGCCGCCTCGCCCTGTGCGCTGATCGCGCTGGGCCTGTTTTTGGCGGGCAGTGCGGGGCAAAAGCCACCGCAGGGGGCGGGCGTCGAATGGGGCCTGATCGCCGCCAAGCTGATTGGCCAGCCGCTGGTCACCTGGGGGGCGGCGATGGCCTTGGGCCTTGGCGCGCAAGAGGCGTTTCTGGTCACCCTGCTATCTGCACTGCCGACCGGCACGGGCCCTTTTATGTTGGCGGAATTTTACGGCCGCAATGGATTGCTGACCGGGCGTGTCGTGCTGAAAACAACCCTTCTTTCAATTGTTACAATCGCGGCACTGTTGGCGCTGGGCTAGCGCCGGGCAGGGTAAATCAGCGGATTTTAAGGTGATTTTCAGCTGCCCTATGGGAAGTTTCGTTTCACGAAACTGTCACGAACGCGTCATCTTTCTGTTCTGATCGCCGCTTTAAAGGTCGCGCAGATGCAACCGCATCCCGATCTTTAAAGGAACCGCGATGAAAACGATCAAAGCCCTTCCGCTCGCCCTGCTGGCTAGCACTGCCTTTGTGGCGCCCGCCCTTGCGCAAGAGCAAGCCAAGAACATCATCCTGCTGATCACCGACGGCGCCGGCCCTGAAAGCTGGAGCGCCGGCACCTATTATCGTTTTGGTGCACTGGGTCACGAAGTCTATGACGGCTTTGACCTGAAAGCCTATATGGCGACGCATCCGCTGAACACCTCGTCCGAGCCGACCTTTTCGGACGAAGGCACCGTGACGTTCGACCCGGCTGAACTGTGGACCGACACCGCCGTCGACACCGTTTATGAAGGCGCGCTGGGCAACTACGCTGGCTACTTCTCGGGCTATGACTATGCCCGCGCTGATTATACCGACTCGGCTGCTGCTGCGACCGCTATCGCTTCGGGCCAAAAGTCGTACAACAACTCGATCAACTGGTCGAACAACGGCGAATCGCTGCGTCACATCGGCGAATATGTCGTCGACTCGGGCCGCGCGCTGGGCGTCGTCTCGTCGGTTCAAATGAGCCACGCCACCCCCGCAGGTTTCCTGGCCCATAACGTGTCGCGTAACGACTATGCGGCGATCGGTGCTGAAATCGTTGAATCGGGTCTGGCCACTGTCGTCATGGGCGCCGGTCACCCGCTGTTCGACGCCGCCGGCCAAGCTGTCGCTACCCCGTCGGACAACGCCTACCGCTATGTCGGTGGCCGCGATGTCTGGGACCGTCTGGTTGCTGGCGAGACCGCCTACCAACTGATCGAGACCAAAGACGACTTCGAAGCGCTGGCAAACGGCGATCTGGCCCTGACCGGCGATAAAGTGTTCGGTCTGGTGCAGAACTCGGCCACGCTGCAGTTCAACCGTCCGGGCGTTGGCCTTGGCGACTGGCTGGAAAACTCGCCCGACCTGCCGACCATGACCCGCGCCGCGCTGAACGTGCTGGCCGCTGACGAAGACGGCTTCTTCTTGATGGTCGAAGGCGGCGCTGTTGACTGGGCGGCCCACGCCAACAACCTGCCGCGTCTGATCGAAGAGCAAATCGATTTCAACATGGCTGTCGAAGCTGCGGCTGAATGGGTCGAGGCGAATTCGTCGTGGGAAGAAACGATGATCATCGTCACCACCGACCACGGCAACGGCCTGCTGCAAGGCCCGCTGTCGGACACCGTCGCCTACCAGCCGATCGTGAACCAAGGCCAAGGCGCAATGCCGCTGGTGCGCTGGCACTCGGACACCCACACCCGCGAGCTGGTGCCGGTCTTCGCCCATGGTGCAGGTTCGGAATACTTCCGCAGTATCGCGGCCGAGGAAACTGGTCTGTCGCGCTATACCACTGATGCGGCTTCGCAAATCTGGTTCGACAACACCGATATCTTCCGCGGCGCACTGACCGCCATGGGTATCGACGAAGTCGCGGCCCAGTAACCCGCAGATACCAACCAAAGGGGGCGGCGCGCTGCCCCTTTACGGCGTTTAGCCCTGGGATTGTGATGACGCTTATTTCTCGACGCTTATTTCTCGCGGGGGTTACCGCTTCGGTTGCAGGCCTGCCTGCGCTGGCGCAGATCCGCGAGACATTCCTTACACTCACCCCCGCTGGGGCGGTCGCAGAAGTGACCCGCGCCCAGCGCGAGGGTGAGATTTTAACCGTGACGGCGCGCTTTACCGCGTTCGAGCCTGATTATGCAGGCGAAGTGATTTACGAGAACTTGACCCCGTCCGAGGTCATCCAAGGTGTCTATCTGAAAACCGGCGACCGTGATTTCGGCGTCTGGAGCGAAGGCGGCACGCTGCAACTGCCCGATGCGCTGCATCTGGCCCCCCATTCCGGCGGCCCGAACCCCGAGATTGTCGGGGAATGGACCGCTGTCTTTATTGCGCCGACGCTGGATGTGCGCGAGATTACCCTGCTGCTGCCCGGCATGTTGCCCATTGGGCATTTCATCATCCGCGACCGCTAGGGGCGGATGATGGCGGCGGTGATCAACGCTGAGGGTGAGATCGCCGCCCTTTTCGCGCCCTATCTGGCGCATGATCGCAACCGCCGCCTGCGCGCCGCGCTGCTGATCGGGGCAACTGCGGCCCTGATCGCGGCGCTGATTGCGTGGTTTTTTGGCCTTGTCCCCGCGATGATCTGGGGCGTGGCCATCGCGGCTTTTGCGCTGGTTGTGCTGGCGGCTTGGGTTTGGTTGCGGCGCGATGCGCCAACCGCGTTACATCTGGCCCGTGATTTCGACCGTGCGCTGGGCCGTGCGGCCACCCTTGCGACGGGGCTGGAGCATGAGGCCCGCGCCGGCGCGCAGACATTATTCACCCGCCGCGTCCATGCCGAGGCACTGGCCCTCGCGCCGCGTTTTCCGTTGATTTTCAAATCAGTCGTATCGCCCGCCCTTCATGTGCAGCGCCGGGCTGCGGTTGCCTTGGCCATTGTCGCGCCCGTTGCGCTGTTGATCCTGATCAGCCCGCGCGCGCAGGCTGTCGCGCCGCCACCCTTGGCGAATGCCGCGGCTTTGGCGGCGCGTGTTGCGGATGAGGCCGCGCGGCGCGGCGATGCGGGGCTGCAGTCCCTTGCGCAGCAGATGGATGATCTGGTGCGCCAGATTGCGGCGGGCACAGCGGGGCCAGAGGCGTCGCAGCAGGTGCAAGCCTTGGGCGCTGCGATCAACCGCGCGCTGGGCGGCACGGCGGATGGCGATCCGGGCATTGCGGTCAGTCGCACGCTGGCGCAGCAACGCCTGGCCGATTGGGCCGGGCAAGAGATGACATTTTCCGCCAATGCGCCGCCGCCCGCCACCCGCGCCGCGCCGCGCGTCACAACCGATCTTGCCGCGCGCGGCGGCGCTACAGCGGGCGAGGGTGAGCGCAGCCGACCCAATCGCCTTGATGCGTCGCTAGAGGTGGATGCGTTGGATTTGACCACCGCCGATCAGGCACAGGACAGCCGCAGCGCATCTGCGCCCGGCCAATCCACCTTTATCCCGCCGCAATTGCGTGAGGGCGCGCCGCAGCCCGGTTTGGCGATTGATATGGCTGGGGCAGGGGATGCGCCGCGTCAGGAAAGTATGCAGGCCACAGGCGGCGGGGGTGGAGCCGCACCGCCGGGTGCGCCGCCACCCCCGCCGCCTGCCGCAACCGGGCAATCACTGGCGATTATCTATTCGGGCATCACGCCGCGCGATACGCCGGTGCATTACCTGACCGCCGCCGACCGCGCGGCAGGTGATTATGCCGATGTCACGGTGGGCGGGCTGCCTGCCTATGCGCGCCAGACCCTGCCCCCCGCGCAGCGACAGGGCTTTGATGCCGCCGATGCACGGGCTGCAGCGCGATTTTTCGCGCGCGGACAAGAAGCAATGGGGCCAGAAACACTGGGCCCAGAGAAACTGGGGGCAACAGAATGAGCTTTCTGCATCCCCTAGCGCTGTTGCTGAGTATTCCGGCGATTGCGATTACTCTGCTGCATGGCCGGCGGCAACGGCGGGTGACCGTTTCGGGGCTTGGGTTGTGGCAGGCGTTGGCGGGAACGCAGCAGGCGGTGAGTCCGGCGCGTGTCTGGCCGCGTCCCAGTTGGGCGCTGTTCTGGCAGATCGTGGCGCTGCTGGCACTGGTGCTGGCGCTGGCGCGGCCCTTTTGGGGGCAGGTGGCGGGTGATCAGCATTGGCTCGTGATCGCCGATGACAGCGCCCTGACGGCGCGGGATGATCTGGCGGGCGCGCTGGCGCGTCTGGATCACGCGATCCCGGCGGGGCGGCAGGTTTCCGTCATCACGACAGATAGCGCAGCCTTGCCGCTGATTGTGCAGCAATCCGCGCGGGCCGGTCTGCTGGCGGGCCTTGCGCCCCAGCAGGGCGAGGGCAATCCCGATTGGGCGGGCGCCTTTGCACTGGCGCAGCGGTTGGACCCGGGCCGGATTGTCATCCTCAGCACACACGCCCCTACAGGTGCGCCAGATGGCGCGTCACATATCCCGCTGGCCGCGCATGAAAATAACGCAGCCCCCGCGCCAGAGTTCCGCTTTGCGCCTCCCACCTTTGCTGCCGCAGATCCAATGTGGCACGCGGCTTTTGCCGCCTATGGGGCGGTGCCAGCCGATGCGGCGGATGTCGCGCTGTTGCGGGGGCGCGACGATCCGGCGCGGGGCGGGCTGCGGCTTATCCTGCCCGAGGGTGTCCGCCCGGGCCCGCATCACATCACCTATTGGCAGGACCACCACCCGCTGCTGCGCGGGATCGACTGGCCCGCACTGGTGCTGGATACCGCCGCGCCTTTCACGCCCGCTGCGGATGAGATCACGCTGCTGGCCAATGACCAAGGCGCGCTGATGGCCGCGGGCCCGCGCCACCTGCGGCTAGGGTTTGATCCGGCGCAGTCCAATATGGCCGAGACATTGCCGCTGCTGCTGGCGGGCCGTGTGCTGGATTGGGCCGGGTTGTCGGGGGCGCGCCACTGTCTGATCGGACAGTCCTGTGCCATGGCGCGCGCGCTGATCGGGCAGGTGCTGACCTCTGCGGACGGCCAACAGATGCCAGTCGATGCGCCGTGGGTCATCGCCAAACAGGCGGGGGTCTATGGGTTTGAGGGCCGCGCCGTGTTGCAGATCAGCCCCGCGCCGCTGGTCGCCCCGATCGCGGCAGAGCTGCCGGTGCTGCGCTTTCCTCTTGATTTGACCGCATGGTTTTTAGGCCTGGCAGCGCTGGCGCTGGTGGCCGAGGGCTGGCTTGCCCGCCGCGCGGGCGCGGGGCGCGGGTTGTTGATTTGGCGCGGCGCGGCGCTGGGCGCGGTTGCCTTGTCCGCCGCTTGGCCCGTGTTGCCGCTGCCCCGCATGGCACCCAGCACGGCAGAGCTGACCAGCAGCGATCCGATGGCGCTGCATTTGGCCGCCGCCGCGATGCCCCATGGCGGCGCGCTGCGACTCACCACTCGTGCGCTGCCCGATGATCTGGCGCAGCCCTTGGCGCGTCTGGCGGCAAGCGGCGTCACCGTCGATATCGCCGCGCCCGAGCCGCCGGCGGGGGATGTCGCCCTGACCGCAGCCTATCTGCCCCAGGTGATCTATGCCGGTGATCAGGTGGTTGCGCGCCTTGGCATAACGGCGCAGCGGGCGACGCAGGCGACGCTGACCCTGACAGCGGGCGAACAGCAGATCAGCACAATGGTGGATGTGCAGCTTGGCGCGAACCGGGTCGATCTGCCGCTGGCCATGGCTGACACTGGCGCTGTCGATGTGGTGATTGAGCTGCAGGCGGTTGGTGATCCCGCACCCGATAACAACCGGCTGGTTCTGCCGCGCGACACTCTAGCGGCGCCCCGTATCGCGGTTGTTGCGCAAGATGATGGCCCGCGCGACGCCGTTGCAGGGATGCTGATTGACCAGGGGTTCGATGCGATCCCCCTGACCCCCGGCCGTGTGCCCGTGAACCCGGATATCTGGGATCGCTATGACGCGGCGCTGCTGCTGGACCTGCCCGCGATTGCGCTGGAAATGCGCCAGTCTGAATTGCTGGCGTCCCGGGTGCAGGATCACGGGCTGGGGCTGGTCATCGCGGGCGGCCCGCATAGTTTCGGCCCCGGCGGCTATCTGGAGACTCCGCTGGAAACGCTCTCGCCGCTGTCAGCGCGCCTGCCGCATGAGGGGCCGGGGATCGCGATGGTGTTTGTCCTCGACCGCTCGGGCAGTATGAGCCAGACGGTGGGTGATGTGACGCGCCTTGATGTGGCGAAACAGGCGGTCAGCGCAGCCGCGAACCTGCTGGACCCGCAGACCGGCAGCCTTGGCGTTGTGATGTTCGGATCAGAGGCCGAGGTTGCGCTGCCGCTGGGACCGCTGCCCGATGCGGCGGGGATCGCCGCCGCGCTGGGCCATCTGCAACCGGGGGGCGGCACGAATATCTATCCTGGCCTGCAACTGGCGTTTCAGGCGCTGCGGGCCTCGGACGCCGATGCGCGCCATATCGTGGTGATGACTGACGGGATGAGCGATGAGGCCGATTTCCCCGGATTGCTGGCCGCCATTCGCGCGGAGGGGATTACGGTCTCGTCCGTCGCCATCGGCTCGACATCCGAGACCAGCATTGCCGAGGATATCGCTCTGCTGGGCGGCGGGCGGTTCCACAATACGCGCGATTTCGGGGCGCTGCCCTCGATCCTTGCGCAAGAGGCGCTGATGCTGCGCGGCGCGGTGATCGAGGAGGGGCAGTTCCCCGTCATGGCCGAGGCCGCGGTTCCCTATACGCCCGGCCCGATCAGCGGGTTGGTGCGGACGCGTCTAAAGGATGAGGCGACGCCCTTGCTGTCAGCCGCTTTGCCCGATGGCACCGCCCTGCCGCTGCTGGCGCGATGGCACTATGGACAGGGGCAGGTTGTCGCGCTGGCGACGGCGATGACCGGACGGTGGAGCGCAGATTGGCAGCAACAGGGGCTGACGCCGCTATTGCTAGCGCAGGCGTTGCGCCAAGTGCTGCCCGCGCCGCAGCCCGAGGGTATCCGCCGCGCCGGTGATACGGCGGTCGTCAGCCTGCTTGCGGGTCAGCAGGTCATGCTGGATGGCACGGCGCTGCCCCAGCGCGCGGCGGCGGGCGGTTTGGTCGAGGTCACCGTGCCGCTTGGTCCCGCGCCGCAGGGTCTGATGCTGCACGACGGTGATGGTATGCGCCGCCTTGGCCTGCCCGGGATCATTCCGACCGCCGATATGGCGCAAGATTACAGCGCCGCTTTGGCCGCCGAGATCGCCGCGCGGCCCCCGACGCAGGCGCGCGCCGCGACGGTGGATCTGGTGCTGCGGCCCTGGCTGATCGTCTTGGCGTTGGCGCTGTTTTTGGCCGAGATTTTGCGGCGGTACGGCTATGTCCTGCCGCGCCTGACTTTACACCGAAAGGGGTGACTTATGACCGTATCTTCCATTCCTGCGCTGGATGATCCGGCGGCCTTCGCGCTGGTGCATGGCAAGCTGGTCGCGGCCCGCCAGATGATCAATGAGATCGTGCTGGGCCAAGAGGCGATGGTGACCCATCTGCTGACCGGCCTTTTGGCGGGCGGCCATGTGCTGCTGCAAGGGCCGCCGGGCGTCGGCAAGACGATGGTGGTGCGCACGATCGCGGCGGCCACCGGCCTCGATTTCGCGCGTATCCAGTTCACGCCCGATCTGATGCCTGCCGATATCACCGGCTCGACAGTGCTGGCGGTGGATGCAGATGGGCGCAATACGCTGGAATTCCAGCCCGGCCCGATCTTTACCCAACTGCTGCTGGCGGATGAGATCAACCGCGCCACCCCCCGCACGCAATCGGCCCTGCTGGAAGCGATGCAGGAATTCACCGTCTCGGCAGGCGGCAAGACGATGCGGCTGGATCGGCCGTTCTTTGTGCTGGCGACGCAAAACCCCGTCGAGATGGACGGTACCTTTGTTCTGCCCGAGGCGCAGATCGACCGCTTTCTTTTCCGTTTGGATGTGGACTACCCCGATGCCAAAACCCTGACGCGCATCCTTGGGGGCCGCGCCGAGGTTGCTGTTGCGCGGGCCAGTTCTGTCATGAGCGCCGCTGATATCGTGCAATTGCAGGATCTGGCTGCCGCAATGCCGGTCGCCAGCCACCTGCTGGCCGCAATCGCGGAATTTGCCGTGGCGACCCAGCCGAGCGCCAGTCGCGATGATCGGGTGAAACGCTATCTCCGCATGGGCCTCAGCCCGCGCGGGGCACAGGCGTTTTTGGCCGCCGCGCGCGCACATGCGCTGCTCGAGGGGCACAGCCATGTCAGCTTTGACGATCTGCGCGCCGTGCTGGGCGCCATCACCCGCCACCGGGTGCAGTTGAATTTCGAAGGGCAGGCAGCCGGCCTGTCGGTCGAGGCATTGGCGCGAGAGCTGTTCGACCGGATTGCAAGGGCTTGATGCGATGCAGCCGATCGCGCCCGCGACACTAGAACGCCTGCGCCATCTGCGCTTTGCGCCCCTTTATGCAAAACCGGGCGCAGGCGTGGGCGAGCGGCGATCCGATCAGCGCGGCGCGGGGCTGGAATTCATCGATCACCGTCCCTATCGGCCCGGCGATGATATCCGCGATCTGGATCACCGCCTGATGGCGCGCCTTGGACAGCCCTATCTGCGCAGCTATGCGGCGGATCGGCAGTTGCCGGTGTCGGTGGTGGTGGATGGCAGCGCCTCGATGGGGGCGGCGCGTAGGGATGTGGCGCTGCAACTGGCGGCGATGCTAGGGTTTGTCGCACTGGCCGGGGGCGAGGGATTGCGGGTCTGGCGCGGCGGGGTGCCTTCGCCGCTGCTGTCGGGCGTGCAACGCGCGCCGCTGCTGCTTGATTGGCTGGCGCGGGCGGGCGCGGCGGCGCGTTTCACCGATCACCTTAACACGCTTGCCCGCGATCTGCCGCGCGGCGGCCTCGTGCTGCTGATCAGCGACTGGCAGGATGCGGCGGCGCTGGATCACCTGGATATGCTGCGCCGCGCCGGGCATGAGCCTGTGGTGATCCGCCTGACCACTGCGGTCGAGGTCGACCCCACCCGCCTTGGCTCCGGGGTTCTGGTGCTGGCGGATGCCGAAACCGGGCAGGAGCTGACCATCGCCCTGACACCCGAGATGCTGGCGCAATATCAGGCCCTGTGGGACGCCCGCACGCAGCGGCTGGCCAAAGGCTGGTTCTTTGATCTGCCCGAGGGGACAGATCCGGGCGATGTCATCGCGCAGATGCGCATCAAAGGTTTGCTGGCGTAAACACGGGAATGTGAGTTTCCCTAGCGTCCTGCACCTCTACCATTGCAAAAATGCAATAATGGAGGACGACGATGACGCTGACACGCCGACAAGCCCTTCTTGCGGGGGCCGCCCTGCCAGCCGCCGCCGCGCTGCCCGCCTTGATCCCCGCCGCCGCCCATGCGCAGGCCGCCGCCGGTGGCCCCGCCCGCGATCACGCGCTGGGCAATTTCCGCGTGACGTCCTTGCTGACAGGGGCAATGCCGATGGATAACCCGCGCGAGATTTACGCCACCGACGCCAGCGAAGAAGACTTTGCGGCTGTCGCCGAGGCAGGCTTTGTGCCTGTCGACCGCTCGGTCAATTCATTCACGCCGATCGTGGTGAACACCGGCGCAGAGGTCGTTCTGTTCGATACCGGTCTATCGCCCGAAGGTATTGTATCGGCCCTTCAGGGCGCGGGTTATACACCGGACGATGTAACGCATATCGTATTGTCGCATATGCATCCTGATCACATTGGCGGCGTAATGGGGGCCGATGGCGCGCCTGTGTTTGGCAATGCGCGCTATTTTACAGGGCAGCAGGAATTTGACTTTTGGGCGACGCAGGCGAACGAACGGTTCGATCTGAATGTGCGACCGTTGGCCGAGCGTTTCACCTTTTTGGACGATGGTGACACCGTGGTCGGTGGTATCACGGCTACCGCAGCTTTTGGTCACACTCCGGGCCATATGGCGTTTCATCTGGAAAACGAAGGGCGGCGATTGCTGTTCATTGCAGATGCTGCGACGCATTACGTCTTTTCGCTGGCAAACCCCGAATGGGAGGTTGTGTTCGATGCCGACAAAGCCGCTGCCGCTGCGACTCGACGGAGGCTGCTGGATTTGGCGGCAACGGATCGGATAGCGATTGCGGGCTATCACATGCCGTTCCCCGGAATTGGCTTTATCGAAACGCGCGGCACTGGCTTTGGCTATGTGCCGGCCAGCTACCAGTTCGGCTAAACGTTAAGGCGGGCAGGTTATCCTGCCCGCTTGCCTTTGCGGCGTGATTTGCTTATGAAGTGTAATATTATAACATTACACCAGAGAGCGCCATGCCAGCGAGATCGCCAAACACAGACACGCGTCTGCCCGTGACCGTCCTTTCGGGGTTTCTGGGGGCGGGCAAGACCACGCTGCTGAACCATATTCTAAACAATAGGGACGGCCGCCGCGTCGCCGTCATCGTCAATGACATGTCCGAGGTGAATATCGACGCCGATCTGGTGCGCGGTGGCACCGAGCTGTCGCGGTCCGAGGAAAAGCTGGTCGAAATGACCAACGGCTGCATCTGCTGCACCTTGCGCGACGATCTGCTGGTCGAGGTGCGCCGCCTCGCCGCCGAGGGGCGGTTCGATTACCTGCTGATCGAATCCACCGGCATTGCCGAGCCGCTGCCCGTCGCCGCAACCTTTGATTTTCGCGATGCGCTGGGCGAAAGCCTGTCGGATGTTGCGCGTCTTGATACGATGGTGACGGTGGTTGATGCCGTAAACCTGACACGCGATTTTTCCAGCCATGATTTCATCGCCGACCGTGGCGAGTCCTTGGGCGAGGGCGACGAACGCACGCTGGTTGATCTGCTGACCGATCAGATGGAATTCGCCGATGTCGTCGTGCTGAACAAGGCGACCGCGGCTGGCCCCCAGCGTCTGGATCAGGCGCGCAAGATCGTCCGCGCCTTGAACCCCGATGCGAGGGTGATCGAGACGGATTACAGCCGCGTCGACGGCGATGCGATCTTTGACACCGGCCTGTTCAACTTTGATCAGGCGCATATGCATCCGATGTGGGCAAAGGAGCTTTACGGCTTTGCCGACCACGTGCCCGAGACCGAGGAATACGGCATTTCATCCTTTGTCTATCGCGCGCGGCGGCCGTTTCATCCGCAGAAAATCCATGCGGTGCTGAATGGGGATCTGCCGGGCGTCATTCGCGCCAAGGGGCATTTCTGGATCGCCTCGCGGCCCGATTGGGCGGTGGAATTTTCGCTTGCCGGGGCGATGTCGACCGTGGTGCCGCTGGGCAGTTGGTGGGCCGCAGTGCCGCAAGAGCGCTGGCCGACGCATCCCGACAGTTTGGCCGAGATGCGCGCCCGCTGGGATGATGTCTGGGGCGACCGCCGGCAAGAGCTGGTCTTCATCGGCGCGGATATGGACAAGGCGGCGCTGGTGGCACTGCTGGATGCCGCATTGGTTGATACGGACGGCTTTCAGCCCAAGGTCTGGGCCAAACTGCCCGATCCCTTTCCGCAGTGGCGCCGTTGATGCCTGCGCGCCGCAATATCGCGACATCCCTGCGCCGGCGGGCTGATCCGCGTCCGATGGATCAGTTCGACCGCCTGCCGCCCGATGTCCGCGCCTGGCTTGCGCGCGCGGCGCTGCCGTGGAGCCCGCGTTCCGTGCAAAAGCTGTGGCGGCGCGCGCTGCGCGAATGCGGAGGCGATCCCGCGCGGGCGCTGGCCCGTATGGACCTGGCCGAGGCGCGGATGTTGGCCAAGGATTGCCCCAAGATCTGGGGCAGGGCGCATCCGTTGATCAGCGCTTGTTAACCGTGCGCAGCGCACGTTTGCAGATGCGCGCGGTTTCGGGGGCGGGGCTTTCCGCCAGCCAGTCTGCGCAAAGCGCGCGCACCCAATCGGGGCGGTCCTTGCTGGCATCATTCAACCAGTTTGCCACCGAATCCTGCACATAGGCCGCGGGATCGGCGCGCAGGGGCTGCAGCAGGGACAGGGCAGAGCCGGGGTCTTGGCGCAGGCTGGTGATATGCGCGCACCAGACGCCGCGCGGTCGGGTGGCCTCGCTTGCGAAACGGCGGATTCGTGCGGACGGGTCATCCGTCCAGCCGGTCAGATAGCTGATCGCCGCCGCAGGATCAGCTGCGATATGGGGGCGAACGGCCATCCACGCCCATTCGCGCACGCCAAAATGGGGATCATCGGCCAGCGGGCGGATCATCTCGAGCCGCGCGGGCAGGGCAAGACTGTCGGCGCCGCCGATCAGATAGCAGGCCCAGCCGCGCACGGTGTCCGATGTATGATCCATCAGTGCAGGCAGCGCGGCGAGGCCTTGGTGGTCTGCAATCAACTGCGCGGCTTTGGCCATGCGGCGGGTAATACCCTCGCCCGCCGCCGCGTGCATCTGCGCACAGGCGGCACTTGGCAGGGCGGGCACGGCGGCTTGCAGCAGGGCGGCGAAATCAATCGCCAGCCCTTCGGTCAATGTAGCGCTGGGGATTGCGCCTGCGTTCAGCGCCGCAACATAGGCGGGATCGAGGTCGGTGATGCGACGCATAGCGGGGCCTGTGATCGTTGTTTGTTCGCAACATTGTGGCGCAGGCCTCGCCAAAGTTCCAGATCAGAAATGCTGCTCGAGCTGATCCAGCGTGTCGTTCATCGCGGCAAACGTCGTAGGATAGACGTGAAAACGCGGCATCGAGATGAAATGACCCGCGCGCCCGTCGGCCATGATCGCACCATGGGCAAAGCCAAGATCGTCCAGCACCTGCGTCTGTGCGCCATTCGCCTGGAAAATACGGATCGAGCCATCCTCGGGGGGTGATGGCGACATAGGCCGGGGTGCCGCCCTCGGGCATCAGATGGGGGCAGGCGGCCAATGCTGATTGGGCGACCCTCGTGCATGATGGCCACGCGGTCCGAGTTACGCGAGGCTTGGGTGAAATCATGCCGCACCTGCGCTGGCCAAAACCAAACGAGACATTGTCAAAGCTTACGGCCGCAGATGCCAGCATCACGCCGTCTCGCATTGTCGATATAATGTCGCATTCGCTACCATGGTGTAATCCTGATAACAATGGTAGGAATTGACGCGGCGCCTTTTCGCGCGCCCTGCGGCAGTATCGCGCGGAAAGGGTGCATTGATGTGGCGAGAGCGGTTGAAAGATTTTGCACGGCGCCTCAAGCGCGATCTGGTGGCGCTATGGATCGCGGCGCGGGATCGGCGCACGCCGCTGGCTGCGCGGGGGCTGGCAATCGTCGTGGTCGCCTATGCGCTGTCGCCGGTGGATCTGATCCCGGATTTCATCCCGGTGCTTGGGTATCTTGATGATATTATTCTGGTGCCGTTGGGACTGGCGCTGTGCATCCGGTTCATTCCTGCGGTGCTGATGCAGGATTTTCGCGCGTTGGCCGCCGCGCGTGGCCGCGTGCCCGCTAGCCGCGCGGGCCTGATCGCAGTGCTGCTGATCTGGGCGCTGCTGGCGGCTTGGCTGGTGTCTTTGCTGTTTTAGCCCAGCCGATCAATGCTGGCGCGCAACTGCTCGAGCCGATTCAGGCCCTGGTGGGTTTGATCGGGGTCGCGGATCGACAGGCCGATGATCAATGCCTCGAGACAGGCAAAGGTCGCGCCGTTTTGCGCCGTACCCTGCGCGCCGCCGCGTGGAAGGACGAGTGTTTCCATTGCCTTGGCGGATAGCTGGTGTTCGGTGCGATTGGTGATCAGCATGATCGGCAGCGCCTGCATCAGCGCCTCCTCCATGGTTGCCAGCGCCTCGGCATAAGGTTGGCTATAGCTGATCATCAGCAGCGCATCGCCCGCGCGCAGGCCCAGCAGTTGATCCGCCAGATCGCGCCCTGTCCGGTTCAACAACAGGGTTTCGCGGCCATTGCGGGCCAGTTGATGGGCGGCATATCCGGTCAAAAACGCCGTCGGCCCGATGCCGAACAGTACGATACGTTGCGCCTGATCCAGCAGCGAGATCATCCGGTCAAGCTGCGCCAGGTTTTCCTCACCGCGCAGGTTTGTCAGCACATCGCCAGTCATCTGCAGGCTGCGCAAGGCGGCGCGGCGCTGGTCGGCATGGCTGGCCGAGACGGTGCGCCGGAAATTCTCGACCGGGGTGCCAGCCGACATTTCCCGCGTCAGCAGCCGTTTCAGATCGGACAGGCCGTCATACCCCAGCGCCTTTGCGGTGCGGATAATGGTTGCGTCCGATGTCTCCAACGCGGCTGCCAGCTCGGCCGCAGACATGGCCAATACCTCCGGGCGGTTGCGATCCATATATTGCGCGACGCGCCGCATGGTCGGGGGAAGCCCGCCGATCTGGTTGCGAATCCGCTGCGAGAGGTCACTGTCCTGCATTGCCAACCTGTGTTGTGAACGCTACAAACGCTACGCAACAGATGGCTGCAATGCAAGCGACGAAAGCGTGTTCACGTGCCGGATCAACCTATTCTTTTATCGGTGCGCGATCTGCGCAGTGATCTGACAGCGCCGCTCAGCTTTGATCTGGATGCGGGGCAGTGCGTGGCGGTGACGGGGCCTTCGGGGGCGGGGAAAAGCCTGCGTTTACGGATGATTGCCGATTTGCTGCCGCATGACGGCGCATTGCTTTTGCGCGGGGTGGCCTGCGCCGATATGCCCGCGACCCAGTGGCGGCGCCAGGTGCGCTATGTGCAAAGCGAGCCGGGATGGTGGGCGCCTTTGATCGGGGATCACATTGGGCCCAGCCCGCTGCTGGGTGCGTTGGGGCTGCCCGATGATATCCTGACGCGCCGCGTTGACAGTGCCTCGACCGGCGAGCGGCAGCGCGTCGCGATTCTACGTGCCGTTGCGGATCGGCCTGCCGTGTTATTGCTGGACGAGCCAACCGCCGCATTGGACGAGGCGGCGACGCGCGCGGTCGAGGGATTGGTCCGCCAATTGATGGGCGGCGGGATGGGAATCGTATTGGTCTCGCATGATGCGGCGCAGGTGGCGCGGCTGGCGGATCAGGTCATTTCCCTTGCGGGGCGCGGCTGATGGGCGTCACATTTTCAGTGTTCGATCTGTCGGTTGCGGGGCTGCTGGTGATCTGCGCGGCGGCGGCCTCTTGGGCGTTGTCGCTGGGCGTGCACCGCCAGCTATTATGGGCTGCGGGCCGCCTGATCGCGCAACTTTTGTTGGTTGGCTTGGTGCTGCGCGCGCTTTTTGCAAGCGAATCCATGCTGCTCGGGCTGGGGCTGGTGGTGTTGATGGTTGGCGCCGCGATCTACGAGACGGCCGCCCGTCCGCAGCAACGCATGGCGGGCAGGTTTAATGCGGTGGCCAGCGCGGCTGGAATCGGCGCATCTGTGATGCTGATCGTGGTTCTGGCGGGGGCGACGTTGCGGCATGATCAGGATGTGCTGCAGCCGCGTGTCTTGGTGCCGATTGCCGGGATCGTGCTTGGCACGGCGATGACGGCGGCCAGCCTTGCGCTGAACACGCTGCTGGACAACCTGCGGCGCGAAAGGCTGGCAATCGAGGCGCAATTGGCCCTGGGCGTCGGGCGATTTCGGGCATTGGCACCGGTGGTGCGGGGCGCATTGCACAATGGGATCATCCCCACGCTGAACCAGATGGCGGGTGCGGGGATCATCACGCTGCCGGGGCTGATGAGTGGTCAAGTGCTGGCCGGTGCCGATCCCGTGCAGGCAGCCTATACGCAGATTTTCCTGTCGCTTTTGCTGAGTGTCGCCGCGCTGATCAGCGCGGCGGGCGTGGTGGGTGTCGCTATTCTGCGGCTGACCGATCACCGCGATCGGTTGCGGCTGGACCGGTTCTGATCAATTGTTCAGCAGGCTTGCCAGATATTTGCCGTAGTCATTTTTGCCGAACAATTTGGCGCGGGCTTTCAACCCCTCCGCGTCGATCCAACCCTGTTCAAAGGCGATCTCGTCGGGGCTGCCAGCTTGCATCCCTTGGCGCAATTGCAGCGTGCGCACAAAGTTACCGGCATCCAGCAGGCTGCTATGGGTGCCCGTATCAAACCATGCAAACCCCCGCCCCATGCGCTGCACGCTGAGCGAGCCGTCATGCAGATAGGTTTCCAGCAGCGTGGTAATTTCCAGCTCGCCCCGTGCCGAGGGTTGCACCTGTTTCGCGCGTGCAGGCGCCGTGCCGTCCATGAAATAGATCCCTGTCACCGCATAGGGTGATCCGGGCTTTTCGGGCTTTTCGATGATGCTTTCAACGCGGCCATCGGCGTCGAAACTGACGACGCCGTAGCGCTCGGGGTCTGCGACATGATAGCCGAACACGCTGGCACCACTATCCTGCGCATCGGCTGCAATCAGCAGATCAGTCAGGCCGTGGCCGAAAAAGATGTTGTCGCCCAAGACCATACACGACGGCGCGCCATCCAGAAAATCCTCGCACAGGATATAGGCCTGCGCCAATCCATCGGGCGAGGGCTGCACAACCCATGTCAATGACAGGCCCCATTGGCTGCCATCACCCAAGGTGCGCTGGAATTGGTCCTGATCTTGCGGTGTGGTGACGATGGCAATCTCGCGAATGCCGGCCAGCATCAGCACGGACAAGGGATAGTAGATCATCGGCTTATCATAAACCGGCAGCAGCTGCTTTGATACGCCGACGGTGATCGGATAAAGCCGCGTGCCAGAGCCGCCTGCAAGGATAATGCCTTTGCGCTTCGTCATTTCACTGCTCCCAATTCATTCAATACGACCAATAAATCTTGCTGCCAATCTGGACGGGTCAGGTCAAAACGGGCGAGGCTGCTGCAATCCAACCGGCTGTTCAGCGGACGGGCGGCAGGTGTTGGGTAATCGGTGCTGGGGATATCGTGGATCGTACATGGCAATTGCGCGGCCGCCATGATCGCGCGCGCGAAATCGGCCCAGGACACATCTGGCGTTCCCGAAAAATGGTAAATACCGCTCAGGTTCGGCGCGGCGGCCAGATGCTCTGCCATACGCAGGCAGGCTTGCGCAATGGCCCGCGCCGATGTGGGGCCGCCGATCTGGTCGGCGACCACATTCAGACGATCCCGCTGCGCGCCAAGGCGTAGCATGGTTTTCACGAAATTCGCCCCATGCGCCGAGAACACCCAAGAGGTGCGTAAAATGGCATAGCGTCCACCCGCCGCCTCGACCCCGACTTCGCCCAGACGTTTGGTGCGGCCATAGGCCCCCAGCGGCGCGGTTGGGTCATCTGGCTTGAACGGGGTATTGCCGCCGCCGTTGAACACATAATCCGTCGAAATGTGGATGAATGGCACGTCAAGCGCTGCCGCCGCGCGCGCCATGGCGGCAGGCGCATCGCCGTTGATCAAAGCGGCACTGCCTTCCTCCGTCTCGGCTTTGTCGACGGCGGTCCATGCGGCGGCGTTAATGATTGCATCGGGGCGGTGGCGATTGATGGCCGTGACGCAGCTGGCAGGATCAAGCAGGTCCGCCTGCGTGCGGTCCAAAAAAACCACCTCTGGAACAAGGGATTGCAGCTCGGTTGCAACCTGGCCTGTACGGCCGAAAACCAATATCTTCATGCCAAATACAGCGTCCTAGTCTAAATAGGTAAACCCTCGTGTCAGATACGAACATCGGTGCAGATGCAGCTTTTGTCGAGGGGTTCGTTGCAGGTATATAAGGTATTTCGCAGGTAAATATGAACAGCGGCTGCTACCCCATAAATGAATGCGCCGCCATCAGGCAGATGGCGGCGCATTCGATATTGTATACCTGTTGAAAGGGCGCGCTTAGGCGGCCAATTCTTGAGGTACCTTGGTGTTGACCGAGCGGTTCAATTGCGCATCGTTGCCGACGCGGCGCAGCGTCACACGCAGCGCCTCGGCGGCGGTAAAGCTGCGGTTCAGGCGCAGGGTAAATGCGCAATCACCATGGTTGGCGGTCAGGTCGCGACGCGCCTTATTGGCCGTGACGGTGCCCAGATAGCTGTCGTCCAGCCAGGCTTCGAGGGTCACGGGCGTCTCGGTGAATTCAAGATCGCGCGCCCAACCCTCGATAACGCCGGTTGCCGACACCAGATCAAGGTGACCGCGCATTTGACCCATCTGATCCGCGGTCTGGCTGTTCAGGACAACGCCATCCAATGTGCGACGCACGACAACGCGGCGCAGTTCGGCCTCGGTCAGCGCAGCGTCACCTTCGAAGACAAAGCGCTGACGAGTACGGCTGGCGTTTCCATGTTGCGGCAGGCAGGCCAGTGTCGCGCCGATCACTTCGCCATCCAGCAAGATTTCCAGTGCGACCGGCTGGTTCGGGAAGTCCTGATCGCGGGCCCAGCCTTCGACGCGGAAGGGGGATGCGATAATTTCAACCTGACCGTCCAGGCGGCCCATCACTTCGGCGCCGCGCTTATCCAATGCACGCTGTGCGACGGTCGCAATTGCGTTGCGCAATGCAGCGCCATCATTCGGGCGCGGCAGGCAGAATTGCGGCAGCAGCGGCGCAATATTGGTCGGGAACCGGCGGCGGTAATCCTCGGCATTGTCGAACTTGCTGCGGAAGGTGCCGCAATCGGCAAAGACCTCGGACCAGGCGCCATCGGCCAGCACCAGATCATGGGTGCCCAAATCAAGTTGGAAGTAATCCCACGTATCACGGCTGCTTTCGCGCGTGACGGTAATGCCATTAACCAGGTCTTGCGCCAACACCAGAACATCACCGACCAGCATCGAGTGGCCAGCAGAAACATAGAGTGAACGCTGCGGCATGTTTTGCGAAATGGCGCCCGGTGCAAAGCGAATTGCTTCGTTACCAAATGTTTTATTTCCGCGAAATTGCTGGCGACCGATCCACTTAATTTCACGCAGGCCGCCAAAACGGGTCACAACGCGATCGCCTTCGCGCAATTGCTCGATCGGCATTTCGCCGCGATCGGTCATAATCATCGTGCCGCGCAGGTAGCAGACCGCCTGCACTTGCGTGAAAGTGAGCGAGTTCGGTGTCACCGGGCCATAGTAATACAGTGTCTCGGCGGTGGTATTAAAGTCGGCATTAATGTCCAAAATGAACCAGTTGCCGTTATTTCCGCTGAAGACAATATAACCGGTGCCACTGCCCAAACCTGCAACAAGGTCGGGGTGCGGGGTCATCTGGCTATAGGTATAGGCTGTGGTCCAGCCATCTTCACCAACAGACGGATTGCCGTCGGGATCATTGGCCGCATTATAGGTTTGAATCGCCCAAGTCTGGCCATTCAGGAAGTTATCTGTCGTGCTTTGCGAGCCGGTGTTTTGATACCAAACCAGACGATATGTGTCGCTAGACGTGCCAATTGCACGCGCGCCAGTCAGCACCATCGCGAAATTAGCGTCTCCAGGGTTGCCCTGATTTGTCGGTTGACTGGTGAAACGTGCAAGGTGTTCGCCAGTGAAAATAATAGCGCCGGTATATGCCATAAAAATTTCTCCTAATTCTGGGAGGGTGTCTCAGAGAAACGTATTAATTTCGCATTTCACCCGAATTGGTTAATAAATTATTAACGGCGAAATTTTCGAAAAGCGTTAATATCATCCTAAAATTGTAGGGCATTTTGCGACGTATTGCGTCGGATCTAAATTGTGAAAAATGAGTTAATTAATTGCGGTCGCATTAAAAAATTGCGGCGTATTTGCAATTATCTAATTGGAAATATTGCGAAATATTTCGCGACACGGAATAGGAGCAATTCCGTGGTGGAAAAGCGTGCGCTGCCATCTGGATACTGTGCCGGATTTTCGACAAATTGCTGCGAAATTGCGCAGACACGATTCTGAGCAAAAGATACTTATTCTTGCGCATGTATGGCTAATTTTTGGGCGAAATTTTGGGAATCGCCTGACGTCTCGCGGGGCGGCCTCCTGTGGGGACGCGCGGACACTGGTAGCTTTGCGAAAAATTCTGTCAGTTTAATGGCGGCCGTGATGCTTTTTTCTGACTTTCGCCGCGGCAGGGAGAAAAAAGTGGCAAATTCATTCGTGCATGTCCATCTGGTCGCCCTGCGCTATTTCAGCGAGACGGTGCGCTCAGGGTCGATGCGGCAGGCGGGAGAGGTTCTGGCGGTCTCGGCCTCGGCGATCAATCGGCAGATCATGAAGCTGGAGGATCAGTTGCAGTGCCGCCTGTTCGAGCGTCGCGCCGAAGGTGTTCGCCTGACCGCTGCGGGCGAGGTTCTGTATCAATATGTCCGCCGTCTTGATCGCGAGTTAGAGCGCGCGATTGGGCAAATCGACGATCTGCGGGGCCTACGGCGCGGCCATGTCCATATCGCCTGCGAGGCAGGGATCGGTCGCGATTTCCTGCCGGCCGTGCTGGCCGATTTTCACGCCAGCCATCCCGGCGTGACCTATAAGGTTGAGATCAAATCCGCGCTGGAAATCCTGGAACAGGTCGCGACGGATGAGATTGATATCGGGATCGCCATGTCGCCGCCCACGCGACCCGAAGCGGCGATTGGCGGGCGGGCCCTGATGCCGCTGGGCGTGATCGCGGCGCCCGGCTGGCCACTGGCCGCGAAATCCAGCCTGCGCCTGCAAGACCTTGGCGGTGAGCGTTATATTCGGGCCAAGGATGGGATGGGTGGCGGCTATGGCTGGCAAAAGATCATCGATCAAGGCGCACCGCAGGCCGCGATTTTGGAAACAAACTCGCCCGATATTATGAGCGTGATGGTCAAGGCGGGGCTGGGGATTGGTATACGCAGCCCGATCGGCATTATGTCCGACCTGTCGCGCGGCGAGCTCAGCTTTGTGCCGCTGGATGATTCGCTGGCGCCGCACCCGTCGCTGACGTTGTTTGTGCGTGGCGGTCGGATTTTGTCCAGTGGCGGCGCGGTGATGCTGGAAATGCTGCGCGAAGCTTTGCCCGCTTTCAGTCAGCGCGTTTGGGATCTGGCCGGTGCGCAAATGCCGCTTGGCGGGATCAGCACCGGGGCAAGCTAGCCCCGGCCGTTGCCGAAACGGCAACGGGGTGTGCGTGACAGAATGCTACCACCTCATGTGCGCGGCGCGCCACTATCGGGATGCGGGTTTGCATTTCTCCCTATGCGGGCCCGCAAGGAGCCCTCCCGATGCAAGCCTCGACCAGATCCCTGACCGCCGATTTCACGCATTTCCAGCCTGCCGATACGGCGCCACCTGCGCCGATTCCGCAGCTTCCAGACGCCGCAGCGCGCCTTGCGGCGCTGACCGCACAGGTGACGGCGGATTTGGCGATGATGGGCTATGCGACCAAGCCCTGGGTGCTGCCGCGCGCCCATCTGGGGCAGGTGGTCCCCGATGTGGTGATCATTGGCGCGGGGCAGTCGGGCCTGGCGCTGGGGCATATGTTAAAGCGGCGCGGCGTCACCAATGTGCTGTTGCTGGATCGCAATCCGGCGGGATATGAGGGCGTTTGGGACACCTATGCCCGCAATTACGAGATTCGCTCGCCCAAAACGATCACGGGGCTTGAGCTGGGTATCCCGTCCTTGACGGTGCAAAGCTGGTTCGTGGCGCTGCATGGTCAGGCGGCATGGGATGCGCTGACCCGCGTGCCGCGCGCGCATTGGATGGATTATCTGCGTTGGTACCGCCAGATTGCGGATCTGAATATCCGAAATGATATCAATGTGATGGATATCGCCTATGATGCGGATGGCGTGACGCTGACGCTGCAGGACGGCGCACAGGTCCGCACCCGTTATGTCGTGCTGGCGACGGGGATGGAGGGTGGCGGCAACTGGGTTGTCCCCGATTTCATCCGCAATGCGCTGCCTGCGGATCGCTATAATCATTCGTGCGAGGCCTTCGATGCCAGCCGCTTTGCGGGCAAGGATATCGGGGTCTTGGGGGCGGGGGCCTCGGCCTTTGATGCAACCGTGGCGGCGCTGGATGCGGGGGCGGCCAGTGTGCAGACCTTTATGCGGCGGCCAGCGATTTCGGTACTGGATCTGGTGCGTGAATTTGAAAACGGCGGCTTTCTTGATCATGCCCATGCCCTGTCGGACGAGACAAAGTGGGAATTGGGCCTGTTTTTGTCTGGCCTGTCGCAGGCTCCGGCGGAGCATCACTTTTACCGCGCCTTGGCCTTCGCGAATTTCCGGTTCCACAGCGGTGCGCCGTGGCTGGATGTGAGGATGGACGGGGACAGGATCGCCGTGACCACGCCCAAAGGCAGCTTTCATTTCGACCATCTGATCACCGCGACGGGCGTCACCACCAATATGATGCTGCGGCCCGAGCTGCACCGGCTGGCAGCGGATGCACTGCTGTGGCGGGATCGCTTCACGCCGCCGGATGGGAATACCGCCTCTGCAAGGCTGAATTTTCCTTATTTGGACGATTACTACCGCTTTCAGCCGAAAACGGCGGGCGCAGCGCCGGGCATTGACCGCATCTTCGCGTTCAATGCACTGGCGATGCCGTCGATGGGCGGGCTTGCGGCGGTGTCGATCAGCAGCCACCGCTTTGGCACGGCGCGCCTTGCCAGCGGCCTGACGCGCGCCCTGTTTCTGGATCAAGAGGCAGAGTTGATCCCAACCCTCGCGCAGGTCGACACGCCCTGCATCACCCTCACCCCCTATGCCCGCGAGATGTTGGGCATGTTGGATTGTGATTGAGTGATTTTGTTCGAATTTAAATCTGAGGCTTAAATGACCCGTAAAATCTGGTGGAATGACTTTTCCGCATCCGACTTTGACGCCATCGATCCGATGAAAACCATCGCCATCCTGCCTATCGCGGCGGTGGAACAGCACGGGCCGCATCTGCCGGTCGGGACCGATGTCATCATCAATACCGGCCATCTCGAGATGTTGGCCAAAGCGGCGCCTGCTGATCTGGATATCCGCATTCTGCCGGTGCAGCCGGTGGGCAAATCCAATGAACATATCTGGGCCAAGGGCACCGTCAGCCACGAGGCAAAGACGCTGATTGATTCATGGGTCGAGATCGGCCTGCACGTCGCGCGTACGGGCATCCGCAAGCTGGTTATCGTGAACTCGCACGGCGGGAATGAGGAGATCATGGGCATCGTCGGCCGCGAATTGCGCGTTCGCTGCGGGCTTTTTGTGGTTAAAACCAGTTGGTCACGCTTTGGCGCACCTGCCGGCCTGATTTCAGACACCGAGGCACGTCAGGGCATTCATGGCGGCGAGGTCGAGACGGCACTGGTGCTGCATTTCCGCCCCGAACTGGTCGATATGGCCAAAGCGGGCAATTTTACATCCGTCGCGGCGGCCGAAGAGGTCGATTATACGTATCTGCGTCCCACTGGCACCCATGCGTGGTCGTGGATCGCCAGCGATGTCCATCCCTCGGGCGCGATCGGGAATGCGACGCTTGGCACCGCCGAAAAAGGCGCGGCAATCGCGCAGAACCATGTCGATAGGTTCCTCGACCTTCTGGCCGAAGTGCTGCGCCATCCCGTCATGCCCGAGGCCTAGGATCTACACTCTGCCGCTGCGTTAAGCAGCAGTGGGCGGACTGGTCTATTTTTAGGCAGTCCAACAGGGATGTCCCGCCGGTATGGGCGAAATAAGTGTCCTTATGTTGGGTTGTGTTAATATTTCTGTGCGACTTGCGTGCGATTGAACAGGGCAGATATGGCTGACTATTGGTGGAACCTTTCGACGGCGGAATTTGCCGGGCGCGACATGTCGCAGGCGGTGGCGATCTTGCCGATTGCGACGGTCGAACAGCATGGGCCTCATCTGCCGGTCGGTGTCGATTCGATGATCAACGCGGGAATCATCGCCCGCGTGATGGCGCAGATTGACCCCGCGCTGCCGGTTTTCACGCTGCCGATGATCCCGGTGGGCAAATCGACCGAGCATCTGTCTTATCCCGGCACCCTGACCCTGTCCTGGGAGCTGGTCGCGAAAATCTGGTTCGAGATGGGCGAATGCGTCCGCCGCACCGGGTGTCGCAAAATTATCCTGTTCAACTCGCACGGCGGTCAGGTCGCCCTCAGCGAGATCGTCGCCCGTGATCTGCGGGCAAAGCTGGGCATGTTGGCCGTGGCCGCGACATGGTTTCGCATCACGCCGGTCGAGGGGATTTTCTCGGCCTATGAGGATCTGCACGGCTATCATGGCGGCGAGATTGAAACCAGTATGATGCTGGCCCTGCATCCCGAGCTGGTCGATATGACAAAGGCCGAAGATTTCCGCCAACTCTCGCAAGTGATGGTGGACGAGGCCGAGATCCTGCGCCCCGGCCTGTTCGGCTGGATGGCCGAGGATCTGCACCCCGCGGGCGTCAGCGGCAATGCCGCCGCCTCGGACGCCGCCCGCGGCGAGGCGCTTGTGCAGCGCGCCGCCGACCGGCTGGTGCAACTGATCCATGAGACCGCCGCCTTCCCGCTATCGCGCCTCTCGCAACCCGCAGATTATCAGGTAAGCCCCCAATGAGCCGAGACTACCTTTGCCTTCAGCACCTGAATGCCCATTATGGCAAGTCATTGGCGGCGCATGACATTTCCCTCAATATCAGCAAGGGCGAATTGATCGCCCTGCTGGGCCCATCGGGCTGCGGCAAGACGACGACGCTGCGGATGATCGCGGGTTTCGTGCAGCCGACCTCGGGCGAGGTGATCATCGACGGCAAGGATGTGACCCGCCTTGCGCCCCATAAACGCAATATCGGCGTGGTGTTCCAATCCTATGCTTTGTTCCCGCATCTGACTGTGCTGGGCAATGTCGCCTTTGGCCTGTCGATGCGCGCGGTATCCAAGGATGAGCGGAACGAGCGTGCCCGCGCCGCGCTGGATCTGGTGGGTCTTGGCCGCTTTGCCGACCGCTATCCGGGCCAGCTTTCGGGCGGTCAACAACAGCGCGTGGCGCTGGCACGCGCGCTGGTGATCGAGCCCTCGGTCCTGTTGTTGGACGAACCTTTGTCGAACCTTGATGCGCATTTGCGCGGCGAGATGCGATCCGAGATCCGCGCCCTGCAACAGCGTCTGTCGATCACCACCGTTTTCGTGACCCATGATCAGGCCGAGGCGCTGGCCATGGCCGACCGCGTCGTGGTGATGAATGCGGGCGAGATTGTCGAAATTGGCGCGCCGCGCGATCTGTGTGACAATCCGCGCCACGCCTTCACCGCCTCGTTCCTGGGCGAGCGTGCGGTGATCGAGGGCGCGACGGCGGGCGACATTTTCACCGCTCCCGGTTTTCACTGGCAAGGCGCGCCGGCGGGATCGACCCGCGCTGTCCTGCGCGCCGCGCGCCTCAGGTTTGATCCGAATGCCGGCCCAAAGGTGCTGGAGGGGACGGTCATCGCCTCGGCCTATCTGGGCGATGCGGTGGAAACCGATGTCGCGACAGCCTCGGGCCGGGTGCGGCTGCTGACACCTTCGGATCAGCCGGTGCCGCCGGTGGGGGCGTCCTGCGCCGTCCATGCGCTGCCCGGCAGTGTGACGTTCATCTAAAAACAAAAGAACAACAGGGGTTTAGCTATGAGTATCATGAAACGTCGGACCTTTGGTAAATTGGTCCTTGGGGCAGGGGTTGCCGCGCCTTTCCACTTTGTCCGCAGTGCTGTCGCGCAGCCGCAGCCGGGGGACGAGTTGATCGTCGGCATCTGGGGCGGCGCGCAAGAGCGGATCGTTCGCGAATTCGTCGAGCCTGCGCTGGTCGACAAATACGGCTGCAAAGTCAGCTATGTGCTGGGCGGCACGGGCGAGCGTCGTGCCCGCGCCTATGCGGAACGCGGCCGTCCTAGCTTTGACGTCATTTATCTGAACATTTATGAATCGCGTCAGGCGGTGACGGATGGCGTGACGCAGGCGCCGACCGATGCCGTCGCCAATGCCGAATACCTGTATCCGCTGGCCAAACAGGGCGGTTACGGCGTTGCATTCAACCCCTGCACCATCGTCTATAAGACGGATAAGGCGTCCTCGCCGATCACCTCTTATGCTGATCTGTTCAAGGATGAATGGAAAGGCCGCTTTGCCTCGCCCACCGTGCCGGGGATGCAGGGCATTGCCGCGCTTTTGATGCTGGCGAAGACCTATGGCGGCGATGAGTTCAATATCGACGTCGGTTTCCAAAAGCTGCAAGAGCTAAAGCCCTTTGCCGCGATCCAGAACTCGGCCGAGGCGGCATGGCAGATGTTCGAACAGGATATCGCTGATATCACGATCGAATTTGGCTCGCTGGCGAATATGGCCAAGGATAGCGTGCTGCCCGGCATCACCATCGCCGATCCGGTCGAGGGCATCTGCGCTGCGATGAACGTCGCCTGCATCACCACCGGCACGCAGAACCAAGTGCTGGCCGAGGAATGGATCAACCTGCACCTGTCCGAGCCCTGCATGCAGGCCTATATGCGCCAGACCTATTACTCGCCCACCGTCAGCAACGTCGCGATCCCCGCAGATATCGCCGACAAGATCCTGACCCCCGATCAGGTCAGCCGTCTGGCCAGTTTTGACTGGGAACATATCGCATCGGCGCAGGCTGAATGGTCCAGCCGCTTTACCCGGGAAATCGCAGGGTGATCTCATCGCGCAATATCGGCCGGGGTTTAGCAACCCCGGTCACCTTGGTTTTGCTGGTCGCATTTGCGGTGCCGATGGCGGTTGTCGTGCTGCTGTCGATGCATGCCTATTCCGACCCGTTCGGCCCGCTGCTGCGGCCCCCCAGCACAGCGCAATATGCGATGGTGCTAGGCGATTTCTTTTACCTGCGCGTGTTGTTGGAAACGTTGACGCTGGCGGGCGGGGTGACGGCGCTGTCGGTGATTATCGGCTATCCGCTGGCGCTGTGGTTGGTCTCGGTGCCCGCAAAATGGCGCGCCTTGGCCTTTGTGGTGATCCTGATCCCGCTGCTGACGAACGTCGTGGTGCGGTCCCTCGGGATCGTGCTGCTGCTGGCCCCCGATGGGATTTTGAACGGCGTCCTTGGCTGGCTGGGGATCGGGCCGTTCCGCAATATGCTGTATAATTACGGCGCGGTCTGTATCGCACTGGCGCAGGTCTTTATGCCCTATGTGGTGCTGGCGCTGTATGATGTGTTGCAAGGCACATCGCCCCGCGTGAAAGAGGCGGCGGAAAGCCTTGGTGCCTCGCCCAGCATGGTATTTTGGACGGTGCGCTTTCCGATGGCGCTGCCGGGCCTTCGGGCGGGGATCGTGGTCGTGTTCCTGATGGCTTCGACCGCCTATGTCTCGGCGACGATCCTTGGCGGCGGGCGGGTGCTGACCAGCGGAATGCTGGTCTATCGCGAGGCGATTACAAACCTGTCCTATCCCATCGCCGCCGCGCTGACGCTGGTCATGACGGTGGCGAGCCTTGCGTTTTCGGCCGTGGTGCTGCTGGTGTTCCGCAAGCTGACGCCCTGGACTCGCGCTGGCGAGGGGCGTGCGAATAGCAGTCTGCCCGCTATTCCTGTATGGCTCGTGCGCGGTCTTGATCTGATCGGGCCACTTATATCGCGCGGGCTGTTGGTGATCGCGATCATCTTGCTGCTGCTGCCGCTGTATCTGGTGGTGATGCAAAGCTTTAACGACGTGCCGCAGGCGTCTTCCGCGAAATTCGTCGGCTTCACGCTGAAATGGTATGAGATCGTCCTGCAAAACGGCAATTACACCGCGGCCTTCCTGAATTCGGTGCGGCTGGCGGTCGCCTCGACGCTGATCTCGCTGGCGGTGTCGATCCCGGCGGCCTTTGCGCTGGTGCGCTATCGCTTTCCGGGGTTGAACGGGCTGGCGGTATTCTGGGCACTGCCTTTGTCGCTGCCCGGAGTGGCGATCGGGGTCGGGATGCTGCAACTGCTGAGCATCTTTTTCCGCCTGCCGCCGTTCCTTGGCCTTCTGGCGGTGCACGTCGCGATTGTGATTCCGTTCTGCATCAGCCTGCTGGTGGCATCGGTACTGCAACTTGACCGCGCCCAAGAGGAAGCCGCCGCCAGCCTTGGCGCGAACGGGTTCCAGCGGTTTTTCCGCATTATCCTGCCGGGTCTTGCGCCGGGGATGGCCGCGGCCTCGATCATGGCCTTCCTCACCAGTTTTGGCGAGGTGACCGTGACCAGCTTTCTGACCACGGCGCGGATGACGACGCTGCCGGTGCGGATCTATGCGGATTCGACCTTTATGCTGGAACCCACTGTCCATGCCGTTTCCGCCATGACGATGCTGCTGACGCTGATCGCGCTGTTCGTGCTGAACAAGTTCCTGCGCCTAGACCGGCTTTACGCAAGGTAGGATTGATTCGTCGCCCCTATCTACGAAAAAGTGAAAATTATGCGCGCGCCTTGGCAAACCGGGCGCGCGCGTTCTTTTTCGGGCGAAAAATGGGGCAAGCTGTTTCATTGATCGGTGCCGCCCGCTCTGCCACCTTCCTGCCGGACAAATGGATGTCGTTATAATACAGGAGGATGAGCTATGTTTCTGCGCAAGTTGATTGCTGTCGGTGCCTTTGCGCTGATGGCTGGCGTCGCAAACGCCAATGAAGGCCCCCTTGTGACGACCGAATGGCTGGAGGAAAACCTCGGCAGCGCGGATATTGCCGTGATCGAGGTCAGCGTGAACCCCGGCGTGTATGAACGTGGCCATATCCCCGGCGCGGTGAATTTCGCCTGGCATACCGACCTGGTCGATCCCGTGCGCCGCGACATTGCCACGCGCGAGGATTTGCAGGCCCGTCTGCAAGCGGCTGGTGTCAGCGATGATACGACGATCATCCTCTATGGCGACACGAACAACTGGTTCGCCGCTTGGGGCGCTTGGGTGTTTGACGTTTACGGTCTTGAGGATGTGAAGCTGCTGGATGGTGGCCGCGTCGCGTGGGAGGCCGAGGGGCGCCCGCTGGACAGCGCCGTGCCCGCACCCGCCGCTGGCACCGTGACCTTGGCCGAGGCGAATAACGATCTGCGTGCCTTCCTGCCCGAGGTTGTTGCCGCATCGGATAGCGGCAGCCATGCGATTGTCGATATCCGCTCGGCCAATGAATATAGCGGCACGATCATCGCGCCCGAAGGGTTCCAAGAAACCGCTATCCGCGCGGGCCATGTGACGGGCGCTGTCAACGTGCCGTGGTCGTCCGCCGTGGCCGAAGACGGGCGTTTCAAATCGCCCGACGAGCTGCGCGCGATCTATGCCGCCGCCGGCGTCGACGGCTCGAAACCCGTCATCACCTATTGCCGCATTGGCGAGCGTTCCAGCCACACGTGGTTCGCCCTCAGCCGTATTCTGGGTTACGATGTGCAAAACTATGACGGGTCGTGGACGGAATATGGTAATTCTGTCGGCGTTCCGGTAACAAACCCGGCTGGTACAGTCTGGACGGGTCTCTGATCCAGATGGTGACTGCTTCCTTTGCCGCCCGCCGTAACCTTTGGGTTGCGGCGGGTCTTGCTTTGCTGATCGTCGTGTTTCTGGTGCTGATCCCGGCGCGCGACAGTCTGAACCGCCCACTGCCACTGTCGATGCTGCTGGGGGTGGCGTTCGGCGCCCTGCTGCAGCGGTCGCGCTTTTGCTTTTGGTGCAATTACAACGATTTTCTGACGGATCGCGATCCGCGCGGCCTACTGTCGATTCTGACGGCGCTGGCGGGCGGCACCATCGCCTATGCGGCGGTGCTGCATGGCTGGGTGCCTGACCCCTTTGCAGGACGGCTGCCGCCCGATGCCTTTATCGGCCCGATCGGTCTGCCGCTGGTGTTGGGCGCGACGTGTTTTGGCCTTGGCATGGGGCTGACGGGGTCCTGTATCAGCGCGCATCTGTATCGGCTGGGCGAGGGGAGCGTTGCATCGATCCCCGTTTTGGTTTTCGTTTTGGTCGGGTTCGTGCTGGGGTTTCTGGCGTGGAACCCGCTGTACCTGCTGTTCGGATCGGCGGGGCCGGTGATCTGGCTGCCTGCGATTTTCGGCCATGGCGGCGCGCTGGCGCTGGCACTGGCGGGGTTTGCGGCTTTGGCCGCGCTGCTGATCCGCTTTGGCCGCTTTCCTGCGCCAGAGGCGCCCGCACAGCCTGTGCAGCCCGTGCAGGCGATTTTCCAGCACCGCTGGCCCGGCGTGACGGCGGGGGTGATCGTCGCGCTGATTGCCATCATCGCCTATTTCCGCGTCGCGCCCCTTGGGGTGACGGCCGAAGTCGGCTCGATCGCCCGCACCTATGCCGCAGGTCAGGGCTGGTTGCCGCAGCGCTTGATCGGCCTTGATACGTTGCGGGGCTGCATCGCGGTGGTCAAGGAAACGCTGGCTTCGCGCAATGGGGTATTCGTGCTGGGGCTGGTGCTGGGTGCGGCTGTTGCGGCGCAGATCGCCGGGCAGTTCAAACCGGTGCTGCCAAGGGCCGTCAGCCTTCCGCGTCTGGCGGTGGGCGGCATGCTGCTGGGGTTCGGGGCGATGATCGCGCTGGGCTGCACGGTCGGGGTGCTGCTCTCAGGCACGATGTCCGGCGCGCTGTCGGGCTGGGTGTTCGGGCTGTTCTGCCTGCTGGGCGGCTGGGCGGGCGGGCGGCTACGGCGCGCCATTCCTTAGTTAGAATAGGGCCTTAGTTAGAATCGGGCCTTAGGTCGATATCTACAGCCTCGAATGCCTCCAGCGGCAATAGCTGCTGGGGGGACAGGCTTTGCAAAAACACCCGCGCGCCGCGGTCACCCTTTGCACTCGCGCGGGCGCGGGTAAAATCTGCAGCCTCCAGCACCATCGGCGGCATCCGCGCGCCCTCGCATGTGCAGGCGGCGCTGCCCGGCATTGCCAGCAGTTCGCGCAGCCGCGCGCCGCTGATCCCCGGCATATCGCCAAGGCAGATCAGCAGGCGCTGGCCCCCCAGCGCCACCGCATGATCGACCGCCGCGACAAAGGACGAGGCCATCGGCAGGCCGGTGGGCAGCGCGATCGCGGTGAAACCGGCGGGCAGCAGCGCTGCAACATCTGGGTCAGACACTACGGCGGCGAGGCTTTCGCAGCCAGCGCCCACCAGCGCATCGGCGGCATAGGACATCAGCGGCTGACCCTGCCACGCGAATGTCAGCTTGTTTTCAGGGCCAAAGCGGCGCGACAGACCGGCTGCCAGCAGGACTCCGACCGTCTTAGGCACTGAATTGGCTGTCATATTGCATGACCTCGGCCATCACCGAGACCGCCAGCGCCTGCGGGTCGCGGGTCGAGGGAATGAGGCCGATCGGGCCATGGATACGGGCCAGCAGATCCTCGGGCACGCCCGCCTCATGCAGACGGCCAAGGCGCGTGCGCTGGGTGTTCCGGCTGCCCTGCGCCCCAATATAAAAGGCGGGCGTTTGCAGCAGCGCTTGCAGGATCTCGGGCTCGTAATCGTGGTCGTGATAAAACAGCAGCGCGGCGGTGTGGTGGTCGATGCCCAGCGCAGCGATATCGGCCATACGGCCCAGCTCGCGCACATTCAGCCCGCCGGTGCGGGCCACGTCCAGCGTGTTATCAGCATGGGACAACAGCAATTGCCCATACCCCATGCTGGCCACAAGGTTCGAGAAAACAATTGCTTCGGGCCCCGCGCCAAAGACGACAAAGCGCAAGGGGGGCTGGAAATGGGTCAGGAAACCATCGGCGTTGAAACCGGTTTGCCCGCTGGGGGCCAGCGACAGCCGCCCATCTGAGGTGAGCAAGAGGCCGGTGGCGATGCGCTGGGCACGGGCGCGGGACAGATCCGCTATCACCGGCAGATCGCGCAAGGCAAACAGCGTAATTTCCGCCGCGCCGCCGCAGGGCAGGCGCAGGTCGAAAAAGGGCGATCCCTCGCCATAGCGCAGCAAGGTGGGGGCGTTCGAGAGGCGTTGTGCCTCGGCCCGCAGGACCAGATCCGCCTCGATACAGCCAGAGGTGATGGCACCGGCATAGCGCCCGTCGGGGGCGATGGCCATGGCGGTGCCGATATTGCGATAGGCGGCGCCCTCGGTCTTGGTCAGCAGGGCAATGACGGTGCCCTCGCCAAAGGCCAGCGCGGCCTCCCACGGATCGGCAAGGGCGGGATGCGCGGAAAGGGGGTGGGCATGGCAGCGGTCGCGGTGGTCAGCGGCGGTGCCGCTGGCCATTCACAGTGAAAATTCGGTGCCATGCCCTGTTTCATGATTAAGCCTCGGCCTCGATCGCGGCGACGACATCATCTGCGGTCATCGGCAGGTGACGCATCCGCACGCCGGTCGCGTTGAACAGGGCGTTGGCGATTGCGGGGGCAATCACGGTCACGCCCGGCTCGCCTAGACCCACAGGCGCCTCGGTGCTTTCGACCAGTTCGATATGCACTTCGGGCGGCGTGTCGATCAGGCGCAACGGGGTATAGCTGGCCAGGTTGCGGTCGCGCACCATGCCGTTTTCAAAGCCGGTGCCCTCATACAGCGCCATCGAGACACCCCAGAGTGCGCCGCCTTCCAACTGCGCGCGCGCGCCATCGGGATCAACCACGACGCCGCAATCGACGACCATCCAGATCTTTTCGACCTTGATCTCGCCCCATTCCTTATCGACCGCGATCTGCACCACGGCGGCGACCCAGGTGGGCATACCGCGCGATTGGCCGAACGTGGTCGCAAGGCCAAGGGCCGAACCTTCGGGCAGGCTGGCGTTCGCGTAATTCGAGATTTCGGCCACGCGGCGCAGCACATTCGCCTGACGCGTAGCACCGCCAACATCCAGCGGGCTGTTACCACCGGCGTTGCGGCCCTCGGCCGTCAGGTGATCCAGACGGAACTGCAGCGGGTCAGCGCCGATATGGTGGGCGGCCTCGTCCATGAAGCTTTCAAGGCTGAAGTTCGTCCAGCCCGGCCCGACCGAGCGCAGCCAACCTGGGCGGAAGGTTTGCACGGCCAGATCGTTCGAAATCGCGCGCAGACGCTGTGCGCCGGTTTCATACCAGTGGTCACCGCCGTCAACCGCGAACGGGTCATAGGGTTCGCCATTGGTGCCCGTCGCAAGACCCGCGGGCATATTCGCTTTGGTCGGCCAGCCAGCGGCATAGGCCGAATCCATCGCGACGACCTTGTTGTCGGCATCGAACGCCATGCGCAGCTGCGACATCGAGGGGGCACGCGGGCCGTCAAAGGCCACGTCATCCTCGCGCGAGAAGACCAGCTTGACGGGGCGACCGTCCAACTGCTGCGACGCGAGCGCGGCGGGGATCGCATAATCGCCCGACAGACGACGACCAAAGCCACCGCCCAGCATATAGCTGCGCATAATGACCTGACCGTCACCGACGCCAAGTGCGGCTTGCAGCCACGGAACCGTCAGCGATTGCGCCTGGTTGCCGGTGTGGACTTCCCAGATGCCATCATCATTGCGGAAGGCCAGCGCGTTCAGCGGCTCCATCTGGAAGTGCAGCACGGTCGCGGTGGAATAGGTCTGCTCGAACACGTTCGCGGCGCTGGCAAAGACCGGATCAACATCGCTGTTGCCGGTGTCCAGCACGCCGCCGCTGGCCGGATCGGCGATCAGGCGGGCGTTCTCGGCCTGGAAATCATCCTCGCCAAGGTCTGCACCAAAGCCGGGAGTCCAGGTGACCTTGACCAGTTTTGCGGCCTTTTTCGCCGCCCACATCGTATCTGCGATCACAACCGCAAAGCCGGGCGCGATGCCCGAGGGGTCGTCCAGCTTCAGCGTTTGCTGATAGCCGCGCACGGCCTTTGCCTCGGTGTCATCAATCGCCGTGATTTCAGCGCCATAGCGGGTCGGCGGCATCAGGGGGGCGCCGTAAACCATGCCGTCGATCTTGGCGTCGATGCCATAGATCGCCTGGCCGTTCACCTTGGTCGCGATATCCAGCGCCTCGACATCCTTGCCGACCAAAGTCAGCTCGGACAGCGGGCGCAGGGGCAGGGCGGTCAGCTCGTCAGCGGTAAAGGTGCGGGTGATGCCTGCGGCAACCAGCTCGCCAAAGGTGGCGGTGTTGTCGCCCGAGGTTGCAACGCCATTGGTGATGGTGACGGTCGATGCGTCGACGCCCCACAGTTCGGCAGCCTTATCCGCCAAAGCCACGCGACCCGCCGCACCGGCCTGACGATACAGCGGCCAGCTTTGCGAGACCGACCAGCTACCGCCGGTCATCATAAAGCCCCATTTTGCGTCGGTATCGACATGCTCGATCGAGACATCGGCCCAATTCGCGCCCAGCTCGTCCGCAAGGATGCGGGCGATGGCGGTGCCGACGTGTTGGCCCATCTCGGCCTGTTTGATATGGACGTTGACCTTGCCAGCCTCGTCGATCCAATACCAGATCGTCGGGTCAAAACGCGCGCCAGCGGCCTGCACGGGCAGACCATCGGCGGTCGCCGGGTCCATCGCTGCAAGACCGGAACGCGGAAAGCCAAAGGCCGCGCCTGCAAGGCCCGCCGAAATCAGAAAGCCGCGACGGGTCAATTCCATCGTTTCAGCCTTGCCGATGCCAAAGCGGCGCTTGCCGCCCGATTGGAACTTGGTGTCAGCCATTTTGAACAGCTCCCTCGTTGATGGCCGTCACGGCTTCGCGGACGGCTTGGCGGATACGGACATAGGTCATGCAGCGGCACAGGTTGCCGGTCATGGCCGAATCAATCTCGCTGTCGCTGGGGTTGGGATTGCCGGCCAGCAGCGATGCGGCCTGCATAATCTGACCCGACTGGCAGTAGCCGCATTGCGGCACGCGCAGGTTGCGCCACGCCTCTTGGACGGGGTGGCTGGCATCGGCCGACAGGCCTTCGATGGTCGTAATCTCGACCCCGACAGCCTGCGAGACCGTCGTCACGCAAGAGCGGCGGGCAACACCGTCGATATGCACGGTGCAGGCACCGCACATGCCGATGCCGCAGCCGAATTTCGTGCCGGTCATGCCCAGCTCGTCACGGACGACCCACAACAGCGGGGTGTCGTCGTCAACGTCAACGCTGACCTTCTGGCCGTTGATCGATAGCTCGAACATGGTACCTTCCTTTTCTCAGTGGGTTACCGTTTTGGGATTGCGCAGATCGCCCAGGCGGGCGGCGCATGGAATTTCGGTAGGTCTGCGGCGGATCGCCGCGATATGTCCGAATGGATATTTCGCTATTGCCGGGCTGGGGTGTCGCGTGCTATAAATCACGCAATCGCAAGACGGTCTGGTCGATATCTGGCTGGCCTGTAAGCTGGCGAGAGTGTGCTGCGATAAGACGGCTGACATTTAGCCGGTTGTCCCTTGCTAGGCTGCAAAACGCGGCTGCGTATGCTGTTGCGAAGTCCCAACAAATTAGCACGCTAACCTGACAAGCTGAATGACAATAGAACGTGATAGCGCCCCAGGCCTGTCTTTTACTGAGTGTTCTTATCGGGAATTCATCCGGCGTTATTTTGCTGATCCCGCGCGCCGCAATTCGTGATTTTTAGGGCTATGCGGTTGAATTTTCGGGGCAAGTGGTTATCTTTCCCTCATGTCAACACAGAACCGAGAAACCGCCTTATCAGACGGTAGCGGGGGCTTGGGCGCGGATATTGCCGAGCCTGCCTCAACCGTGCCGACTTGGAATTTAGATGGCTCTGTCGCCGGGATTACCGCGCCAGAGGAACAAACCGCGCAGATGAAATCAGCGCTGCCGCAAACGCCCGATGGATGGGCGTTCTTTCTGGATCTGGATGGGACGCTGCTTGATCTTGCGTCCACACCCGACGCTGTACAGCCCGCCCCGGGCCTGTTCGACGCCCTGCGGCGGCTAGAGGACGAAACCGGCGGCGCTTTGGCCATTGTGACGGGCCGCGCGATCGAATTTGTCGATGCCTTGTTCACCGGACACCATTTCACCGTTGCAGGTCTGCATGGCGCTGCGCTGCGTGTGCCGGGCGATGATATCCAGCCCGCGGAACGCGCCTCTGCCGCCTACAGCAGCGCCCGCGATTTTGCGCAGGCACAGGCCAAGATGCTTCCGGGTGTTTTGTTCGAGGATAAGAGCCAGGCTTTTGCCTTGCATTACCGCCTTGCGCCACTTTCCGCCGTGGCCGTTGCCGATGTGATGAAACGCGCTTTGGTGCTGGCGGGCCCTGCCTTTATGCTACGTCCTGGAAAGTCAGTGGTCGAGCTTTGCCCCGCCGGCCATGATAAGGGCAGTGCCCTGCGCTATTTGATGACGCGGCCGCCGTTTTATGGGCGCAAGCCCTTGGCGGCGGGCGATGATTTGACAGACGAGGCGATGTTCCCCGCCGCCAGTGCCCTTGGGGGCCTTGGAGTGCGGGTGGGGCCGCTGATTGATTTGCCGCGCAGTGGCGCCAGCCTTGGGCTGCCGACGCCTGCCAGCTTTCGTGATTGGATAAGGAGACTAACCCGATGAGCCACGCCTATCACGACATGCGCATCACGGTGCGCACATGAGCCGCCTGATCGTCGTTTCGAACCGCGTGCCAAACCCTGATCGTCCCGCAGCGGGCGGTCTTGCGGTTGCGGTTCAGGCGGCGTTGCGTGACCGCGGCGGAATTTGGATGGGTTGGTCGGGGAATTCCTGCGGCGAGCGCGACCCAGGCCCCCTGCGCATTCGCGAAGAAGGCAATATCACCTATGCGCTGACCGATCTGTCAGATCGCGATATTGCTGAATATTACCAAGGCTTTGCAAACAGCGTTCTATGGCCTTTGTGCCATTATCGCATTGATCTGACCGATTTCGCGCGCCGTGATGCGGCGGGCTATTTCCGGGTGAACCGCCAGTTCGCCGAGCGTTTGGCACCGATGATCCGCCCCGATGATGTCATCTGGATTCATGATTATCACCTGATCCCGCTGGCGGCCGAATTGCGTCAGATGGGGATCGAAAATCAAATCGGGTTCTTTTTGCATATTCCGTGGCCTGCGCCCGATGTTTATCTGACACTGCCCGTGTCCGAGCGGCTGCTGCAATCCATGACGGCCTTTGATCTGCTTGGCTTTCAGACCGCCGCAGATGCCGAGAATTTCGGCCTGTGCCTGAAACGCTCGCGCGTGGCAAAACCTGTGGCGGGGCAGCCGGGGCTGTTTGAGACGCCAGACCGGCAGTTCACCGTCGACGCCTTTCCCATCGGCATTGATGTGGCGCATTTCACCCGCACCGCCCGCAATGCCGCCCGCAATCCCACCATGCGCCGGTTCAAGGACTCGCTGGGCGACCAGCAGGTGATCGTGGGCGTCGACCGTCTGGACTACACCAAAGGGATACCCCAACGCCTTGCGGGCTATCGCCGGTTCCTTGAAAATAACCCGATCTGGGCGGGTAAGGTTGGCTATCTGCAGATCACGCCCACCAGCCGCGAAGGGGTCGCCGAATACGATGCCTTGCAACGCGAGGTGGCCGAGCTTGCGGGCCGGATCGCCGGGCAGTTGGGGCGATTGGATTGGACGCCGGTGCGCTATGTGAACCGCGCCTTTGGGCAGCATATCTTGGCGGGGATTTACCGCATGGCGCGGGTGGGGCTGGTGACGCCGCTGCGCGATGGGATGAATTTGGTGGCCAAGGAATTCATTGCCGCGCAAGACCCGGCAGATCCCGGGGTGCTGGTGCTGTCCCGCTTTGCCGGCGCGGCCTACGAGCTGGAAGGCGGCGCGCTGCTGGTCAATCCCTATGACGAGGAGGGCATGGCGAATGCGATTGCGACGGCGGTCTCGATGTCGCTTGAGCGGCGACAGGAGCTTCATGCCTATGCGCTGGCGCAGATCGAGGCGCATGACATCTTTGGCTGGTGTGACGCGTTTTTGACCCGTTTGGCCCCAGCTATTCCCGAACTTGTGGCGGATTCATAATCATCCGGCGGATTATACGCTTTCGGCGGCACGGTTTCACGCCTAGATAAGGCATCCCCTTCGTGCCGCCCGAGGACGCTATGACCGCGCTACCCAAATCCGCAAGTTTCGCCCGCATTGTTGATGCTGCGCGTCAGCGCATTCTGGTGCTGGATGGCGCGATGGGCACGCAGATCCAGCTGCTGAAAATGGGCGAGGATGAATATCTGGGCCATGGCAGCGCGGGTTGCCAATGTCATATTCATTCCGACCATCCGCAAAAGGGCAATAACGACCTGCTCAACCTGACCCAGCCCGAGGCGATCGAGGAAATCCATTTCCGCTATGCCATGGCCGGGGCCGATATTGTCGAGACGAATACCTTTTCCTCGACCACCATCGCGCAGGCGGATTACGCATTAGAGGATCAGGTCCATGCCCTGAACGTTCAGGGCGCGCGGCTGGCCCGCAGCGGTGTCGACCGCGCCACCGCCATCGACGGACGGATGCGTTTTGTCGCCGGGGCGGTGGGGCCGACGAACCGCACGGCCTCGATCAGCCCTGACGTGAACGACCCCGGCTTTCGCGCCGTCAGCTTTGACGATCTGCGCATCGCCTATGCCCAGCAGATCCGCGGCCTGATCGAAGGCGGCGTCGATCTGATCTTGATCGAGACGATCTTTGACACGCTGAACGCCAAAGCCGCGATTTTCGCCGCCGAGGAGGTGTTCATTGAAATTGGCGAGCGGCTGCCGGTGATGATCTCGGGCACAATCACTGACCTGTCGGGCCGCACGCTGTCGGGTCAAACGCCGACCGCCTTTTGGCATTCGGTGCGCCACGCGGGTCCCTTTACCATCGGGCTGAACTGCGCATTGGGCGCGAATGCCATGCGCGCGCATCTGGCCGAGATTTCCGCCATCGCCGATACATTCGTTTGCGTCTACCCGAACGCGGGTCTTCCCAATGCCATGGGCGATTACGATGAGACCCCCGCCTTCACCGCCCAGCAGATCGAGGGATTTGCCCGCGACGGTCTGGTGAATATCGTCGGCGGTTGCTGCGGCACTTCGCCCGAGCATATCCGCGCCATGGCCGAGGCGGTCGCCAAATACCGACCCCGCGCCATCCCCGAACATGCGCCGCTGATGCGCCTGTCGGGGCTCGAGCCGTTTATTCTGACGCCCGAGATTCCTTTCGTGAACGTGGGCGAGCGCACGAATGTCACGGGGTCCGCCAAGTTCCGCAAGATGATCACGGCGGGCGATTTCGCCAGCGCCCTGCAGGTCGCGCGTGATCAGGTGGAAAACGGCGCGCAGATCATCGACATCAATATGGACGAGGGTCTGATCGACAGCCAGGCCGCGATGGTGAAATTCCTGAACCTTGTCGCCTCGGAACCCGATATCGCCCGCGTGCCGGTGATGATCGACAGTTCCAAATGGGATGTGATCGAGGCGGGCCTGAAATGCGTGCAGGGCAAGGCAATCGTCAACTCGATCTCGATGAAAGAGGGCGAGGCTGCGTTTTTGCACCATGCGCGCCTGTGCCGGGCCTATGGCGCCGCCGTGGTCGTGATGGCCTTTGACGAGACGGGCCAGGCGGATACCGAGGATCGCAAGGTCGAGATTTGCAGCCGCGCCTATAAGCTGCTGACCGAGGAGGTCGGCTTTCCGCCCGAAGATATCATCTTTGACCCCAACGTCTTTGCCGTCGCCACGGGGATCGAGGAACACAATAATTACGGCGTCGATTTCATCAACGCCACGCGCCGCATCATGGAAGCCTGTCCGCATGTCCATATTTCGGGCGGGATTTCCAACCTGTCCTTCAGCTTCCGCGGCAATGAACCCGTGCGCGAGGCGATGCATGCCGTTTTCCTCTATCACGCCATTCAAGTCGGCATGGATATGGGCATCGTCAATGCGGGGCAGCTTGCCGTCTACGACCAGATCGATCCGGAACTGCGCGAGGCCTGCGAGGATGTCGTTCTGAATCGCCGCGACGATGCGACCGAGCGTTTGTTGGATCTGGCCGAGCGGTATCGCGGCCAAGGCGGCGCGGAGAAGAAAGAGCGTGATCTGGCGTGGCGCGACTGGGATGTGGCGAAACGCTTGGAACATGCGCTGGTGAACGGCATCACCGAGTTTATCGAGGGCGACACCGAGGAAGCCCGCCTTGCCGCCCAGCGTCCGCTGCATGTGATCGAAGGGCCGTTGATGGACGGCATGAACGTCGTCGGCGATTTGTTCGGCGCAGGTAAAATGTTCCTGCCGCAGGTGGTGAAATCCGCCCGCGTGATGAAACAGGCCGTCGCCGTGCTGCTGCCCTATCTGGAAGAGGAAAAGGCAGCGGGCGGCGGTGTGGGCCGTCAAAGCGCCGGTAAAATCCTGATGGCGACGGTAAAGGGCGATGTGCATGACATCGGCAAGAACATCGTCGGCGTCGTGCTGGCGTGCAACAATTACGACATCATCGACCTTGGGGTCATGGTGTCATCCGAGAAAATCCTGGCTGCCGCGCGCGAACATGATGTCGATGCGATTGGCCTGTCGGGGCTGATCACGCCGTCCTTGGACGAGATGGTGCATGTCGCGGCCGAGATGGAGCGCCAAGGCTTTGACATTCCACTGCTGATCGGCGGGGCGACGACCAGCCGCGTGCATACGGCGGTGAAAATTGCGCCAGCCTACCAGCGCGGGCAGGTGGTCTATTCCGTCGACGCCAGCCGCGCGGTGGGGGTTGCGCAGAACCTGCTTGGCTCGCGCAGCCTGGCCTATCAAGCCGAGGTGCGCGCCGAATATGAGAAGGTGGCCGAGGGTTACTTGCGCGGTGAGCGCGAGAAACAGCGCCTGCCGCTGGCCGACGCGCGTGCCAATCCGGTCAAGATCGACTGGGCCGCCTATCAGGCAAAGGTGCCCAGCTTTCTTGGCACCAAGGTCTATGACGATTGGGATCTGGCTGATCTTGCGCAATACATCGATTGGACACCCTTCTTCCAAAGCTGGGAGTTGAAGGGCGTCTATCCCCGCATCTTGCAGGACGAGAAATACGGCGAGACCGCGCGGTCGCTGTTTGCGGATGCGCAGGCCATGTTGCAGCAGATCATTGATGAAAAATGGTTCGACCCGCGCGCCGTCGTCGGCTTTTGGCCCGCCAATGCGGTGGGCGATGATATCGTGTTATTCGCCGATGAGACTCGCAGCCATATTCTGGCCACGATGCATACGCTGCGCCAGCAACTGCCGCGCCGCGATGGGCGCCCCAATATCGCCATGTCCGATTTCGTCGCCCCGATGGGGCAGGCGGAATATATCGGCGGCTTTGTCGTTACTGCGGGTTTCAAAGAACTCGAGATCGCCGCGCGGTTCGAGGCGGCGAACGACGATTACAATGCCATCATGGTCAAAGCCCTCGCCGACCGCTTTGCCGAAGCCTTTGCCGAGCGGATGCACCAGCATGTCCGGCGCGAACTATGGGCCTATGCCGCCGACGAGGTGCTGCCCAATGATGCCCTTATCCGCGAGGAATATGCCGGTATCCGTCCCGCACCGGGCTATCCTGCCCAGCCCGATCATACCGAAAAGCTGACCCTGTTCCGCCTGCTGGATGCCGAGGCTGCGACGGGCGTCAAGCTGACCGAAAGCATGGCGATGTGGCCGGGCTCGACCGTATCGGGCCTTTATATCGCGCATCCCGAAAGCTATTATTTCGGGGTGGCCAAGGTCGAGGAAGATCAGGTTGCCGATTATGCCGCGCGCAAGGGCATGGATAAGGCCGAGGCCGAGCGCTGGCTGGCCCCGATCCTGAATTATATCCCAAAGGCTTAAAAGTCGGGGGTCACGCCCGGCAGGTTCAGCGATTTGATCAGCTCGCGCAGTTCCTGCCGCGCGGCGAGGTTCGAGATGTTGAGGCTGCCGCCGCCCACATCGCGCAGATCCAGCAGGGTCAGGCCGCGGGGGAACAGCTCGCGAAAGATGACGCGTTCGGAAAAGCCGGGCGAGGTGCGAAAGCCGATGCGTTTGGCCAAACGGTCAACGGCGCTTTCCATCTTTTGCTTGTTGTTCATGTTCTGCGCGCCGATCCGGTTGCGCAGCACGACCCAATCCAGCGGCACCAGACCCGCCTGCGCGCGCAATTGCCGTGCCGACCAGACCATTTCAGAATAAACCGACGGCCCAAGGATCTTTTCCCCGTCGCTGTCGATCCGCGCCAGCAGGTCAAAGTCGATGAAACTGTCGTTCAGCGGCGTGATCAGCGTATCGGCCAGCGAATGGGCGACCTGCGCCAATCGTGTATGCGATCCTGGGCAGTCGATCAGGATGAAATCCGACTGCGGCTCTAGCGCCGAGACCGCCGCCGAAAAGCGGTGATCCAGCACATTGTCATTGGGGTCGACCGTCATCGGGTCGACCTCGGGCAGCTCGACGTAAACCGGTGTTGGCAGGTCGATATTTTCCGCTGCCATAAAGGCCAGCCGGTTCTCGATATAACGGCCGAGGCTTTTCTGGCGCAGGTCAAGGTCCATGACGCCGATCCGCAATCCCATCCGCGCCAGCGCCGTTGCCACATGCATCGAGACGGTGGATTTCCCCGCGCCGCCCTTTTCATTGCCTACGACGATGATATGCGCCATTTGCCGCCCTTCTGTTCTAGCCGCCCCGTGGGGCTTGCGCCGGTTATGCGGCCTTGGCGGGGTAAACGGAAGCGTGATTGCGCCAATTCCCTGCAGGTGGCGCGGCGATGCAACGCCCGCGCGTTGCGGACTGCGGCGTCGCACCCTTGACTTTTGCTGTCAAAGCGCGCATCTGACCCCTGACCCGACCCGTCTGCCGCGTGAGCAGCGCGCCAACATGGCGCAAGCGGCCGGGACAGCTATTCCCAACTTCACGTAGGGGGGATTGCCGCAACCGCGGCAGAATACCCCAAGTGGTCGGACCTGCGTGATGGCAGAGTGCGGCCTGCACCCTGATCTGTCGTGCGTGCGCGTGCGACCTTACCGAAAGAATTCTTATGGATTTCGATATGCTGGGCCTTTCGCCCAGACTGACTAAAGCTTTGGCTGAACTTGGCATTACTGAACCGACACCTATTCAGGCGCAGGCGATCCCGCATGCAATGAACGGTCGCGACGTGCTGGGCCTTGCGCAGACCGGCACCGGCAAGACCGCGGCTTTCGGCCTGCCGATGATCGATGCGTTGATCAAGGATTCGCGCCGTGCGCAGGCCAAAGGCGCCCGTGCGCTGGTGCTGGCCCCCACGCGCGAGCTGGCCAAGCAGATCGCTGAAAACCTTGCGGCCTATACCAAGGATTCGCACCTGAAGACCGTCGTCGTCACGGGCGGCGCGGGCATCGGTGGTCAGATCCAGCGCATGGAGCGTGGCACCGCCATTTTGGTTGCCACCCCCGGCCGCCTGATCGACCTTCTGGACCGCAAGGCCATCGACCTGTCGCAGACCGAGTTTCTGGTGCTGGACGAGGCTGACCAGATGCTTGATCTGGGCTTTATCCATGCGCTGCGCCGTATTGCGCCGCTGCTGCCTGCAAACCGTCAGACGATGCTGTTCTCGGCCACTATGCCCAAGCAGATGGAAGAGCTGGCGGCGTCGTTCTTGTCCAACCCGATCCGCGTTCAGGTGAACCCGCCGGGTCAGGCCGCGACCAAGATCACGCAATCGGTGCACTTTGTCGCCTCGCGCGCCAAGACTGATCTGCTGATCGAGCTGCTGGATGCGCACCGTGACGAGCTGGCGCTGGTTTTTGGCCGCACCAAGCACGGCATGGAAAAGCTGGCCAAGCAGTTGGAAAACGCGGGCTATGCCGTCGCTGCGATCCACGGCAACAAAAGCCAAGGTCAACGCGACCGTGCGCTGCGCGATTTCCGCGCGGGCACGTTGCGTGTGCTGGTGGCGACTGATGTGGCCGCACGCGGTCTGGATATTCCGGATGTGCGCTACGTGTATAACTACGAGCTGCCGAATGTGCCGGACAACTATGTCCACCGCATTGGCCGTACCGCGCGTGCGGGCAAGGACGGTCAGGCCGTCGCCTTCTGTGCACCTGACGAGATGGGCGATCTGCGCGACATCCAAAAGGTGATGAAGACGACGATCCCCGTCGCTTCGGGCGCACCGTGGGAAGTCCCGGCGGATGGCGGTGGTGCCAAAAAAGGCCCAGCCGGTCGTCGCCCCTTCAAAGGCAATGGCGGTGGCAAGCCCAAGGGTGATTTCGGTCGCCCACAGGGCCAGGGCCAACGTCGTGGTGGCCGTCCGCAGGCCAAATCCGCAGCATAAGATCAGGGGGCTTCGGCCCCCTTTTTCTTTGCCGCAGATGCCGCTAGGTCTGGTGCAGGAGGATCGCCATGGCATCGACACGCGGCACTTTGGCCCTGAGCAAAGCAGGGATCAGCTTTTCCCTGCATCCCTATGATTACGACCCAAAGGCCGAACATACCGGTCTTGCCGCTGCCGAGGCGCTCGGCCTTGATCCGGCGATCATGTTGAAAACCTTGATGATCGAAGTCGACGGCAAACCCGCTTGCGTCGCGATCCCCGCAGGCAACAGCCTGTCGATGAAACGCGCGGCAGCGGCCTTTGGCGCCAAGCAGGCCGCGATGATGTCCGTGCCAAAGGCGGAAAAGCTGTCAGGCTATCATGTTGGCGGCATAGGCCCCTTTGGCCAGATGCGCCCGATCCGCACCGTGTTCGAGGAAAGCGCCATGTCGGGCCCCGTCATCTATATCAACGCCGGTCAGCGCGGTTTGATCATGGGGATAGCGCCCGATGATGCCGCCCGCTTTTTGCAGGCGCAGATCGCGCCGCTGGTGGCGTGATGCAGGTATTGGGACTGTATCTTGCGGCGGCGGCGGCTGAAATCCTGGGATGCTTTGCGTTTTGGATGTGGGCGCGGCTGGACCGCAGCGTGCTGTGGCTGGCCCCCGGCGTCGTGTCGCTGGCGGTCTTTGCCTATCTGCTGACCCATGCGCCCGCCGATACGGCAGGGCGCTCGTTCGCCGTCTATGGCGGCGTCTATATCGTCGCGTCGCTGCTGTGGATGTGGATCGCCGAACAGACGCGGCCCGATCAATGGGATGTGCTGGGCGGGGTGATCTGTTTGATCGGTGCGGCCATCATCCTATGGGCGCCGCGCGCCGCCTGATGGCCCAAAGAAAAACGCCGCCCGTTGGGGCGGCGTTCAAAGGTCTTAGAAACCAAGACCAGCGTATTTGTTCTTGAACTTCGACACGCGACCACCGGTGTCCATCAGACGGGTGCCGCCACCGATCCAAGCGGGGTGCGACAGCGGGTCGATGTCCAGCGACATGGTGTCGCCGTCTTTGCCCCAGGTCGAGCGCATTTGAACGACAGTGCCATCGGTCATCTTGACGTCGATGAAGTGATAGTCGGGGTGGATACCTTCTTTCATCTCGTCTCTCCTTAAGCTTCAGCTTTAGCTTTGTAGTTGGTTTGCTCGACGATACGTGCCGACTTACCGCGACGATCGCGCAGGTAGTACAGCTTGGCGCGACGCACTTTACCGCGACGGACGACGGTGATCGATTCGATGTTGGTCGAATGCAGCGGGAATACGCGCTCGACGCCTTCGCCGAACGAGATCTTGCGCACGGTGAACGAGCCAGCGATGCCCGAACCGTTCTTGCGGCTGATCACGACGCCTTCGTAGTTCTGCACGCGCGAACGCGAGCCTTCGGTGACCTTAAAGCCTACGCGAACGGTGTCGCCGGCTTTGAAGTCGGGAATTGTTTTACCCAGAGCGGCGATTTGTTCCGCTTCCAGTTGTGCGATCAGATCCATCTGATGCTCCTCTATAGCCCGTGGTTGCTCCACGAAGATGTCATGCGCCCGAGAGCTCTCGGTCTTCATCCGGGTCCTTGCCGTGCTGTGCACACCAAGCTCGCCAGAGATCGGGTCGCCGTTCCTTTGTTAGCCTTTCGGCTTCTGCCCGTCGCCAGGCTTCGATCTTGGCGTGATGCCCCGAGAGAAGAACCTCGGGTATGTCATGCCCCTGCCAAAGCGCGGGTTTCGTATATTGATGGTGTTCCAGCAGACCGTCCGAAAAGGATTCCTCTTCGATCGATTCCTGATTCCCAAGCACGCGGGGTATAAGGCGGACTGTGGCATCAATCAAGGCCTGCGCTGCAATCTCGCCGCCGGTCATGACGAAATCGCCCAGCGATACCTCGATCATGCCGAACTGTTCGATGGCGCGCTGATCCAACCCCTCGAAACGGCCGCAAACCAGCGTGACGCCATCGCCTGCGGCCAGCTCGCGCATCAGGCCTTGGGTCATCGGGCGGCCGCGCGGGGTCAGGTAGATGATTGGGGCATCCCCGCGCATCCGGCCGCGCGCGACATTCAGCGCGCGGGCCATCACATCGGGGCGGATGACCATGCCCGCGCCGCCACCTGCGGGCGTGTCGTCCACGTTCAGGTGACGCCCCTCGCCAAAGTCGCGCAGGTTATAGGTTTGCAGTTGCCACAGCCCCTCTTGCAGGGCGCGGCCGATCAGGCTTTCGCCAAGAATGCCGGGAAAAGCCTGCGGCAGCAGGGTGATGACCTGCGCCGTCCAGATGCCCGCCAACTCCGGCGGCTCGGACAACAGGTCGGACGGGGTCAGCGACAGGCGGATGGCCTTGCGACCCGCCGCGCGCATGGGCTTGTCGGCGGCGGTTGTCATTCGAACAGACCTTCGGGCGGGTCGGCGATAATGCGACCGGCTTTCAGATCAACCGTCGGCACAATGGCAAGGGTAAAGGGCAGCAATGCGGTTGCGGGTTTTCCCGTCAGTTGCACTTCCAAAATATCGCCCGCGCCATGGTTCAGCACGGTTTTCACCCGGCCAAGAATCGCGCCGCCGGTGTCCAGCACCTCAAGGTCGATCAGGTCGGAGTGATAGAATTCGTCATCGGGCAGATTGGGCAGACGGTCGCGGTCGGCGGACAGGTTCTGCCCGCGCAGGGCATCCGCCTCTTCTTTCGAGGAAATCCCCTCGATCCGTGCCACAAGCGCGCCATTGGTCTGGCCGGTAATCACGACAACGCGGAAGACGCGTCCGTCGTCGGTATAAAGCGGGGTGTAGATCGCGATATCTTCGGGGATCGCACAAAACGACTTCAGCCGCAGGTCGCCCCGCACACCGAATGATCCTGCAATTTGACCCAGAACGATACGATCCGACATCTTTACCCCCAAAAGAGTGGCGGGGCCGCGTGGGCCCCGCCGCATCTATTATTCTGCAGCCGCTTCTTCTGCAGGTGCTGCATCGCGGGCCGCTTTTTTGGCCGCGCGCTCGGTCGAGGCTTTGCCCGGGACAGCTTTCTTGGGGTTGTTGCGCTCGGTCTTGGCGACCAGGCCAGCAGCTTCCAGGAAACGTGCAACGCGGTCGGTCGGCTGTGCGCCTTGACCCAGCCAGTACTGGATACGCTCGGCGTTCAGCTGCACGCGCTCTTCGTTGTCTTTGGCCAGCAGCGGGTTGTAGGTACCCAGCTTTTCGATGAAGCGGCCATCGCGCGGCATGCGTGCGTCAGCAGCAACAACGGCGTAGTGAGGGCGCTTTTTCGAGCCACCGCGGGCAAGACGGATTTTCATAGCCATGGGATAGTCTCCTTGAAGTATGGCAGGTGACGGGGAACCCCGTCAGGATTGGTGGGTTTCGTGGTGTTTGATGACTTCCTGGATGATGAAGGCCAGGAATTTCTTGGCAAATTCGGGATCAAGGTCAGCATCGCGTGCCAGCTTTTCCAGCCGTTCGATCTGCTGCTGTTCCCGGGTCGGGTCGGCGGGTGGCAAGGCGTGTTCGGCCTTGAGCAATCCCACCGATTGCGTGTGTTTGAACCGCTCGGCCAGCGTATAGACGAGGATCGAATCCAACCGGTCGATCGAGGCACGATGCCCCGCAAGCAGGGCTGCGGCGCGGGTGACGACGTCTTGGCTCATGCGGCTTCTCCTTTGTCTAACGCGTCCGGGCGCGGGTGGCGGAACACTTGATAGCCCTTGCAGCTATCGGGCGTTGCGGCAGATGCGTCCAGCACGGCGCCCAGCTTGATCGCCAAGGCGGCCGAGCGAGTGTTATCCGGCGCGACATAGCTGACAACCGTATCCCAGCGCAGAATGCGATAGGCGTGATCGACGGCGGCGCGGGCCGCCTCGAACGCATAGCCTTTACCTTCGGCGCTTGCGGGATAGATCATCCAGCCGATCTCGGTTTCAGGCCAATCGGGCGGGGTCCATGGGCCGACAAGGCCGATGGCCGCGTCACTGCCCGATAGCGTGACCGTCCACATGCCATGGCCGTAGATATCCCAATGACCCAGCTCTGCCGCGAATTGGCGAAAGGCGCGGCCTTCGGTCGTGATGCCAAAGGTGGCACCGCGCGGCGACAGCATGAAATCGCGAAACGCCACCCAGTCGCGCGCATCGGGGCGGCGCAGGGTCAGGCGTGCGGTGTGCAAAGTGGGGGCGGGGATCATGCCAGCACCTTTGCGGGATTATGGCGATAGACCAGCACTTCGAAATCGCGCTGCGGGCGGGCGGCATCGCCGTCCAGCACCGCGCCCAGCCGTTCGGCCAAACGGGCCGAGGGGGCGTTGTTTGCGTGGACATAGCTGACGGCGGTCGTCCAGCCGAGGATAGTGAACGCATGGGCGAGGGTCGCTTTCGCGGCCTCGAACGCATAGCCCTGACCCTCGAGGTTTGCATCCCACAGCGACCAGCCGATTTCTTTTTCCGGCCACTCGATCGGGTAATAGGGGCCAAAGCGACCGATGGCCGCGCCGGTATCCTTGCGCACCGCCACCCAGCCGCCAAAGCCGCGCATTTCCCAATGACCGATATCGGACGCCCAACCGCGCCAGCTGGCCTCGGGCTCTTTGGGGCCGCCGACCCAATAGGAGCGGTCGGTCAGATAGAAATCACGCATGGCGGGCCAGTCCTGTGCCTGCGGTTTGCGCAGCACAAGGCGATCCGTCGTCAGCATGATGTCATCAGCCAGGTTCATCTTACTTCTTCTTCATCAGACCCGAGAGGCCCGGCGGCAGCGCGCGCGGCCCGCCCAGACCCGGCAATTGCCCGCCAAAGCCCTGACCCAGACCCTTGGCCAGCTGTTGCTGCGCGGCGGCCATATCGGCCTCGCCCATTTTGCTGGGGTCGATACCGCCTTTGCCCATCATGGACATGGCTTGCTTGAGCATGCCGCCCTTGCCCATTTTGCCCATCTTTTTCATCATATCCGCCATCTGACGATGCTGTTTCAGCAGCTTGTTCAGCTCGGATACGTCAAGACCGGCACCCGCCGCGATGCGGCGCTTGCGGCTGGCTTGCAGCAGATCGGGGTTGGCGCGTTCTTTTTTGGTCATCGCATTGATCAGCGCGATCTGACGACGCAGCATGCGGTCATCCATGCCCGCATCGCTCATCTGTTTCGACATTTTGCCCATGCCGGGCATCATCGACATCAGACCTTCCATCCCGCCCATCTTCAGCATCTGCTCAAGCTGGCCGCGCAGGTCGTTCATATTGAACAGACCCTTTTGGAACCGCTTGACCATCCGCTCGGCCTGTTCGGCCTCGAATGTGGCCTGCGCCTTTTCGACCAGCGCGACAATGTCGCCCATGCCAAGGATGCGGCCCGCGATGCGGTTCGCGTCAAAGACCTCAAGCGCGTCGGTTTTCTCGCCCAGACCGATAAAGCGGATCGGCTTGCCGGTGATGGCGCGCATCGACAGCGCCGCACCGCCGCGACCGTCACCGTCCATACGGGTCAGCACAACGCCGGTGACGCCGATTTTCGCGTCAAATTCAGTCGCGACATTCACTGCGTCTTGGCCGGTCAGGCCGTCAACCACCAGCAGCGTTTCACGCGGCGAGACGACATCGCGCACGGCGGCGGCCTGGGCGATCAGCTCGGCGTCGATATGCAGGCGGCCGGCGGTATCCAGAATGTAGACGTCATAGCCGCCAAGGCTGGCCTGCGTCTTGGCGCGTTTCGCGATCGCGATCGGGTCTTCGCCCTTCACGATCGGCAGCGTATCGACCCCAATCTGCGTGCCGAGAATCGCCAACTGCTCCATCGCGGCGGGGCGGTTCGTATCCAGCGAGGCCAGCAGCACACGCTTGCCTTCGCGGTCTTTCAGACGGCGCGCCAGCTTTGCGGTGGTGGTGGTTTTACCCGAGCCTTGCAGGCCGACCATCAGGATCGGCGCGGGCGGGCTGTCGATTTTCAGCACGCCCGGATCGGTATCGCCAGCCAGCATCGCGATCAGTTCGTCATGGACGATTTTGACGACCTGCTGGCCTGGGGTGATCGATTTGGTAACGGCCTGGCCCGTGGCTTTCTTACTGACGGCTTTGACAAATTCGCGCACCACGGGCAGCGAGACGTCAGCTTCCAGCAGGGCGGTGCGGACCTCGCGCAGGGCGGATTCGACATCGGCCTCGGACAGGGCGCCCTGTTTCGTCAGTCGGTCGAATACGCCAGACAGGCGTTCGGACAGATTCTCGAACATGCGGCTTCCCCTTTCAAGGCGCGGCGTTGACAAAGCGGAAAGGCGCCCGTGGGCGCAACGCGCTGACGGACGGCGATCCCGCAAAAAGACGGGACCGGAAGGCTTCATGCTTCCGGGTATTAGGGTCGCAAATAGGTGAATGGGCGCGCGCTGTCAACCTTAGGGCCTTGCGCGCGGGCGGCGCGGCTGCACAATGTCCCAGACGCCGCATAAGGAAAGACCATGGACGACTGGGACGAGATCCGCACCGCCTATCAAGTGGCCCGCTTTGGCACCGTATCTGGCGCGGCCGAGGCGCTGGGGGTGCACCACGCCACCGTCATCCGTCACATCGACGCGCTTGAGGGGCGTTTGGGCGCGAAACTGTTCCAGCGTCATGCGCGCGGCTATACGGCGACCGAGGCGGGGCAGGACCTGCTGCGCGTGGCGCAGGTGGCCGATGATCAGTTTAATCAGATGATCACCCGTATCCAAAGCCATAAAGAAGAGCTGGCGGGCGAGTTGGTCATTACATCCTTGCAGGGCATGACCGAGTTACTGCTGCCGGTACTGATGGCGTTTCAGGCCGAGCATCCCGATATCATCCTGCGCCATCTATCGGGCGAGCGGCTGTTCCGGCTGGAATATGGCGAGGCGCATATTGCCATCCGCGCGGGCAGCATCCCCGAGGACCCCGATCACGTCATCCAGCCGCTGGCGCAGCATCCGATGGCACTGGTCGCCGCCGAAAGCTATATCGCCCGCTATGGCCTGCCAGCATCCGAGGCGGATTTTGCGGGCCACCGCTTTGTCGGACATGACGCCGAAGATTACCGCGCGCCCTATTCGCGCTGGCTGGCGACGGTCGTGCCGCGCAAGCAGGTCGTCTATCGCACGCTGGATCTGCAAGAGATGTATGCCGCCGTCATCGCCGGGGCGGGGATCGGCTTTGTGCCGCGCTGGCTGCTGGGCGTGAACCCTGAACTGCGCGAGGTCGTGCCGCTGCGCGATGACTGGATTTCGCCCCTGTGGGTGGTGACGCATGTGGATCTGCATCGCTCGGCCAAGGTACAGGGGTTCTTGCGGATGCTGAAGGGCGCGGCGCGCGACTGGACCTGTTAGGCTTCCGCTTGGGCCTCGGGGGGCAGCTCCTGCGTCAGGAACGCCTCGAACGCATCAAGGTCAAAGCCCTCGAACAGGCCAAAGCCTTGAATCCAGATGCTTGCCTCGCGCAGGGCGTCCGGCTCTAGCTTGCACCATTTCACCCGCCCGCGCTTTTCTTGCGAGATCAGGCGCGCCTCAGCCAGGATTTGAAGGTGTTTGGAAATCGCCGCCAGCGACATGGAAAAGGGCGCCGCGACATCGGTGACGGCCATGTCATCCTCCAGCAGCATCGCCAAGATGGCGCGCCGCGTAGGGTCGGCAAGGGCCGAAAAGACAAGATCAAGGCGGTGCTGCATCCGCCAATATGGTCATTTCACGTGAAAAACGTCAACCGAAAGGTTGAATATGGGAAATGGGGCTTTTGGGCGCGCTGCCGCTGATCTATTTATGTAAGTAATTGATTTTGCGTTATATATATTCGTTGGAGTCGGGTTGACTCATGGCGCATCATTGCTTAGCACCTAGCCCAAGACAGGAAGGGTCAGCGACATGTCCGATCCCGATCAAAATGATGGTGAGAAGAAGCGCCTAGAGGCACTTGAACATCGCCTTCGCGAGGTCAGGAAACGTGACGCGCCGCAGGTCCAACCCGGTCGGGATTTTTCGCAGGCCGATCTGGCATGGCGCATGGTGATCGAATTGGTCGCCGGCATCGGGATCGGGGCAACGATTGGCTACGGCCTTGATGTTGTATTCGGCACCAAGCCGTTCCTGATGATCATTTTCCTGTTCCTGGGCCTGATCGCTGGCGTGCGGACGATGATCCGTTCCGCCAACGAAGTGCAGATGAAACAGCAGGCCAAAGCGGCCAGCGAAGAAAAGGGTGAAGAGAGTGGCCGAGAGCACTGAAACGGGTTTTGTTTTCCACCCGCTTGACCAGTTCCAAGTAAAGTCGCTGTTCGGCGGCGATATCGGCACCCTCACGCTGACCAATGCGTCGCTGTGGATCATGCTGGCCGTCGTTTGCGTCTGGCTGCTGATGGTTGTCGGTGCCCGCAAGCGCGAATTGATCCCCGGCCGTATGCAGTCGGTTGCAGAAATGACCTATGGCTTCATCCACAAGATGGTCGAAGACGTGGCTGGCCATGACGGCGTGAAATATTTCCCGCTGGTGATGACGCTGTTCCTGTTCGTGCTGTTTGCCAACGCCCTTGCACTGATCCCGATGAGCTTCTCGCCCACCTCGCATATCGCGGTGACGGTCGTTCTGGCGCTGATCGTGTTTGTTTTTGTGACCGGTCTGGGCTTTGTAAAGCACGGCGCAGGCTTCCTTGGTCTGTTCTGGATCAAGTCGGCCCCGCTGGCGATCCGCCCGGTTCTGGCGGTGATCGAGGTGATCTCTTACTTCGTGCGCCCCGTCAGCCACTCGATCCGTCTTGCAGGTAACCTGCTGGCTGGTCACGCTGTTATCAAAGTTTTCGCTGCATTCGCCGCATCGCTGCTGATCGCCCCCGTGTCGATCATCGCAATCTCGGGGATGTTTGCCTTTGAAGTCATGGTCGCCGTGATCCAGGCCTATGTGTTCACGATCCTGACCTGTGTTTACCTGAAAGACGCGCTGCACCCCGCCCACTAAGGGCAGGGACGGCGCAAACGAAACCGAAATTCCAATTTCCCGCGAATGGAGCTAATCATGGAACTCGCACAACTCGGCCAATACATCGGCGCTGGTCTGGCATGCATCGGTATGGCTGGCGCAGCCATCGGTGTGGGCAACGTTGCCGGCAACTACCTGGCTGGCGCGCTGCGCAACCCCTCGGCCGCTGGTGGCCAAACTGCAATGCTGTTCATCGGCATGGCATTCGCAGAAGCCCTGGGCATCTTCTCGTTCCTGGTCGCTCTTCTGCTGCTGTTCGCGGTCTGATTTCGATCTGACCGGGCCATAGCGGCCCATCTTTGGGGCGCGTGAGGGGTCTTCCCCCGCGCGCCCTTTGATGCAAGCAGAGCCGTTGGAGAACGCCATGGACAATCCCGCCGTCGAAGCGGCCATGCCTCAGCTCAACACAGCGTATTACGGAAACCTGATTTTCTGGACGCTGCTCGGGCTTGTCGCGATTTATTTCATTCTGTCGCGCATTGCGCTGCCGCGTATCGGTTCGGTTCTGGCCGAGCGTGCGGGCACCGTCGGTAACGACCTGTCTGCCGCCGAAGAGCTGAACCAGAAAGCACGTAGCGCCGAAGCTGCCTATCAACAGGCGCTGAGCGATGCGCGTGTCGAGGCTGGCCGCATTGTCGAGCAGACCCGTGCCACGATCGACACCGAGCTGAAGGCAGAGCTTGCCAAGGCCGATGCGCAGATCAGTGTCAAAGTTGCCGAAAGCGAAAAGGTTCTGGGCGAGATCCGTGATCAGGCTGTTGCCAGCATCACCAGCGTCGCCAAGGAAACGGTCGGTGATGTTGTTGCCCTGTTCGGCGTTGCCGCCGAAGATGATGCGCTGTCGGCTGCTGTCGACGCCAAGATGAAAGGCTGAACAGATGCGTAAGGTTCTTAGCATCGCAGCTCTGCTGGTTGGCGCCTCAGTCGCGCCTGCACTGGCGGCTGACGGCCCGTTCTTCTCGCTGCGCAACACCGACTTCGTCGTTCTGCTGGCCTTCTTGCTGTTCATCGGCGTCCTGATCTGGGCAAAGGTTCCCGCACTGATCGTGCGCGTTCTGGATGCACGGGCCGAGACGATCCGCGCCCAACTGGCCGAAGCCCGCGCCCTGCGCGATGAGGCTGCGGCGCTGCTGGCGTCCTATGAGCAGAAGCAAAAAGAAGTCCAAGAGCAGGCTGCCCGCATTGTCGAGGTTGCCCGCCGCGAGGCCGAAGCTGCTGCTGAAAAAGCGCGTGCCGATATCGAGACCTCGGTAGCACGTCGCCTGTCGGCTGCCGAAGACCAGATCGCCAGCGCCCACAAGGCGGCCATCAAAGACGTGCGTGACCGCGCGGCCAGCGTTGCAATCGCGGCTGCCCGTGATGTGATCGCCGGCCAGATGGATGCTACCAAGGGCAACAAGCTGATCGATGACGCGATCAAAACGGTTGACGCCCAGCTGCACTAAGTCGCTGAAGACAAGATAAAAGAAAGGCCCGCGACCGGTGACGGTGGCGGGCCTTTTGTTTAGCGGGTGACTTCGTGTTGAAAACGCTGGCGGGCCACAGCATCGTTGCGGTCCGCCTTGCGTTGATGCGTCAGCGAGCGTTCGACAAAGGCCAGATGGTCGATCACCGCCTTGCGCGCGCCTTCGGGGTCGCGGGTTTGCAGTGCATCATTGATCGCGCGATGCTGTTCCAGCAACTGCTGGCGGATCGGGCGCTGCTTGAACATGGCCTGGCGATTATAGAACACACCGACGCGCAGCAGCTGGAACATCGCGCGCATCATATGCAGCATGATGACGTTGTGGCTGGCCTCGACAATCGACAGGTGGAAATCGGCGTCCAACTCGGCTTCCTCCGACGGGTTCCGCTTGAGATGCGCGGCCTCCATCTTGAGGTAAAGCGTGTTGATCACCCGCAGATCCATATCAGAGGCATGGGTCGCGGCGCGCTCGGCCGCCATCCCCTCGAGGTCGCAGCGAAAGGCCAGATAGTCGAATACGGCCTCGTCATGGCTGGCGAAGAGCTTGGCAAGGGCAGGGGAAAAGGCGGCGCCTAGATCCTCGGCGACAAAGACACCGGCGTTGGCGCGGCTGATCAGCAGGCCGCGGTCTTGCAATTCGGCCAAAGCCTCGCGCAGTGAGGGGCGCGAGACGCCAAGGCGTTCGGCCAGCTCACGCTCGGCGGGCAAGCGTTCGCCCGGGCGCAGGATACCGCGCAGAATCAGCAGCTCGATCTGGCGGGCGACGGATTGCGATAGCTTCTCCGCCTGAATTTTTTCGAATGGCATAGGGCCCCCCATCGTTCAGCGCATAACACCAGAAAACGGCAGGACGGGCAATTGGGCCGCCAGCGATCTGGCGGCCCATGCGTTGCGACGCGGCGTTAGTTGGTCGGCGTGATGATGATTTTCACGCGGCGGTTCAGCTGGCGGCCATCGGGGGTCGCGTTGCTGGCGATCGGCTGGCTTGCGCCGCGGCCAACGGTGTAAACGCGTGCCGGGGCAACGCCGCCGTTGATCAGGACCGAAGCCACCGCCTGCGCGCGGCGCACCGACAGGTCTTGGTTATAGGAGGCCGAACCGGTGCTGTCCGTGTGGCCGATCACGCTGATCGACGTGTTCGGATAGCGGTTCAGCGAGGCTGCGACGGTGCGCAGATCGGTTTGCGACTGGATCGACACAGCGGTCGAGTTGGTGCCGAACAGCACGTCTTGCGGCATGGTCACGGTCAGGTTTTGGCCGTTGTTCACAATGCCGACGTTGCCGCCCAGTTGTTGACGCAGCTCGGCCTCTTGGCGGTCCAGCGCTTGGCCACCAACGGCACCGAGGCCACCACCAACCGCTGCGCCGATGGCGGCGTTGCGCCAGCGGTCATTCGAGTCGTCGCCGGTCAGCGCGCCAACAACAGCGCCCAGACCCGCGCCAACCATCGCACCTTGGCGCGTGTTGTCGTTGGTTTGGCCTTGGATCGGGGCCTGACATGCGGCCAGCGCCAGCATCGAGGCGGCAGCAACGCCGAGCGAAATTTTCGAGAAGGTCATATCTGATCTGCCTTATACCAATTGCGGCCAAGTTTGCCGCAGGATGCGCCAACTATGCCAGAATCGCAGTGGCTATCCAATAACCCTTGAAATGACAGGCGGTTCCGTGCGCGCGGCCTCAAATGTCAGCAGATGTCGCTTGCTGTCTAAACCCCAGTGATAGCCGCCCATGCCGCCATCGCGCCGTAAAACGCGGTGGCAGGGGATCAAATAGGCAATTGGATTACGTCCAACAGCAGTGCCGACAGCCCGCACGGCGGCGGGATTGCCGATGCGGCGCGCGATATCACCATAGGTCGTGACTTGCCCTTCTGGAATCGCCAGCAGCGCCTCCCAGACTTTGATCTGGAACGGCGCGCCGATCATATGCAGGCGGGCGGGGCCGCCGCTGAATGCGGCTTGAACCTGCGAATCAAGGCGGCCGTCTTGTTGAAAGTCCGCGTTTGGCCAGCGCGACGCCAGATCGCGATAGGTCAGGGCGGGGTCCTGATGGCTGGTAAAGCCGATGCCGCAGATGCCTTGATCGGTTGCCATCACGATCGCGGGGCCAAATGGCGTATCGAACAGCCCATGGCGAATGGTGACGCCCGCGCCCTTGGCGGCATAGGCGCCGGGGGTCATCCCCTCCCATTGCAGGATCAGGTCGTGCAGACGGCCGGTGCCGGACAGGCCCGCCTCTGCCGCTGTATCCAGCGTGGTGTGACGGCTGGCCAGCAAATCACGCGCCAGATTGGCGCGCAGGAACTGCTGGTATTTCTTGGGCGAGATCCCGGCCCACCGCGTGAACACGCGTTGCAGATGGGCGGGAGACAGGCCAAGCTTTGCAGCCAGATCATCCAGCGACATATCCGCCCCACCCGCATCCAGCGCGGCAATGGCACGGGCGATCAGCCCATAGTGATAAGGTTCATGCGTTTCCATGCGGTGAATTTAGGGGCGCGGCGCGGCGTTGGCGACCCGAAACATGCGCAAACGCTTGTGCGTGCGTCTGCGCCAAGGCAAAAGGAAGCCATGGTCGTACAGCTGCATTATAACGTCATGCGCGAGGTCTTTACCCGCTTTCGCGCCGCATCTCCCACCCCCGAGGGCGAGCTGCATTACACCAACGCCTATACGCTTGTGGTGGCGGTGGCCCTGTCCGCGCAGGCGACTGATGTGGGGGTGAACCGCGCGACGCGGGCGCTGTTCGAAGTGGCCGACACGCCGCAAAAGATGCTGGATCTGGGCGAAGAGCGTCTGATCGAACATATCAAAACCATCGGCCTGTTCCGGAACAAAGCCAAAAACGTCATGCGTCTGAGCCAGATTCTGGTGGATGAATTCGGCGGCGAGGTGCCCAGTTCACGCGCGGCGCTGGAATCACTGCCCGGCGTGGGGCGCAAGACGGCGAATGTGGTGCTGAATATCTGGTGGCATTTCCCCGCGCAGGCGGTGGATACCCATATTTTTCGCATCGGCAATCGCAGCGGGATTTGTCCGGGCAAAGATGTGGTCGCGGTCGAACGCGCGATCGAGGATAACGTCCCCGCTGAATTCCAGCAGCACGCGCATCACTGGTTGATCCTGCACGGACGATACATCTGCCTTGCACGCAAGCCGCGCTGTGGCGATTGCCTGATTGCTGATCTTTGTCTGTTTGAAGAAAAGACTGTTTAAAGCGGGGCTCGCGATAGCTGGCGGCGCTTTGATTGGCATCCTGACAAGCTGGCTGAGGGGGTGGCTGCCGGTTGGTGGCGACCTGCCTTGCTGGCGGTATGTCAGGGGATTGGCTGGCTGCGTCGCCTCACTCGGTTGCTTGCCCTATCGGGTGGCTGCCTAGAAGCGACGCTGCTTGCTGTGCTGAAACCTATATAGGCCAGGGGGTGCGACATTACACTGCGACACCCGCGCCCGACTCATTTACTAGGGTTTAGATCGGGGGTTTACATCAGGGCAACGGCGCGGGCCAAAATGGCGGGGTCAACATTCCCACCCGAGGCAACGGCAATGACCGTATCGGTGTCAAATGCTTGCGGCTGGAACAGCGCGGCGGCAAGGCCGACGGCACCGCCCGGCTCTACCACAATCTTCAGGTGTTTCAAGGCCATAGCCATGGCGCGCAGCACTTGATCCTCGGTCACGACAAGGCCTGCCTGCGCATAGGATTGCAGAATTGGAAAGGTCAGCGCGCCGGGCGAGGGCGTCAGAATCGCATCACAGATCGAGCCGCCAAGGCTGGCGTTCTTCACCGGATGGCCCGCCAGCAGCGAGCGGGCGGCATCATCGAATCCTTCGGGTTCAGCGGTGCGGACACGCATTTGCGGCGCGCGGGCGGATAGTGCCAGCGCGATTCCCGAAGCCAGACCGCCGCCGCCGCAGGGCACCAGCACATCGGCGGGCAGATCGCCGAGTTCCTCGGCAATCTCGATCCCGACCGAGGCTTGGCCCGCGATGACCTGCGCGTCGTCGAACGGTTTGATCAGCACCAGCCCCCGCGCGGCGGCGATCTCGGCGCCAATGGCGTCGCGATCCTCGGTCTCGCGGTCATACAGCACCACCTCGCCGCCTAGGGCACGGGTGCCGTCGATCTTGGCCTTTGGTGCATCGGCCGGCATGATGATGACCGAGGGCAGGCCATGCGCTGTTGCCGCGCGCGCGACGCCCTGCGCGTGGTTGCCCGAGGAATAGGCGATGACACCCTGCGCGCCTGTCAGCGCCGAGACTGCCGCCCAGCCGCCGCGCGCCTTAAACGATCCGGTGACTTGCAGGCATTCCGCCTTGACCAAGATGCGCCGCCCGGCAATCGCATCCAGCGCGGGCGATGACAGGATCGGGGTGCGGCGCACATGGCCCTGCAGGCGATCCCAAGCAGCATTGATCAAGTCGTGATTCATCTTTGTCCCCGTTGTGCAGTCGTCGTGGCCATGAAAAAGGGCGCCGGTTGGCGCCCTGATCTTTTACAGATTTTCTTGCTGGGGCATGCCCAGAACGTGATAGCCGCCGTCGACCCTGACGACTTCGCCCGTGGTGCAGCGCCCCGCAGCCGAGGCGAGCCAAACCGCCGTACCGCCAATCGCATCCAGCGTCGCATTGGCGCGCATGGGCGAGTTCTGTTCGGTATGGCGCAAGGTTGCCCGCGCGCCGCCGATGGCGGAACCCGCCAACGTCTTCATCGGGCCGGGCGAGATGGCGTTGACGCGGATACCCTCGGGCCCCAGGTCATTCGCCAGATAGCGCACGGCGCTTTCCAGACCCGCCTTGGCCACGCCCATGACGTTGTAATTGGGTGTCACGCGGTTCGAGCCCTGATAGGTCAGCGTCAGGATCGTGCCGCCGTCGCTCATCAGCGGGCGCGCGCGGCGGGCCACTTCGATCAGCGAATAGACCGAAATCACCATCGAGGTTTTGAAATTCTCGCGCGAGGTGTTGATGAAACGGCCGGTCAGCTCGTCTTTGTTGGAATAGGCGATGGCGTGGACCAGAAAGTCGATCTTGCCCCAGCGGGTTTCCAGCAGGTCGAACGCCTTATCCAGCGATTCGTCGTTGGTGACATCGACATCGACCAGAAAATCCGACCCGACAGAGGCCGCAAGCGGCGCCACGCGTTTGCCAAAGGCTTCGCCCTGATAGGTAAAGGCCAGTTCCGCACCGGCCTCGTGCATGGCTTTTGCAATGCCCCAAGCGATGGAGTGGTCATTTGCCACCCCCATGATCAGGCCACGTTTGCCGTTCAGATCCAGTGTCATGCGCATCCTTCCTTCGCGGATTATTTCACGAAGCGGGACAGCAGCATAGAGCCGTTCGTTCCGCCAAAGCCGAAGCTGTTTGTCATCACAGTATCCAGCCCCGCGTCAAGCACTGTCGTGAGGGCGATCTCGCCCGGATTGATCGCCGGATCGAGGGTTTCAACGTTGATCGAGGGCGCGATAAAGTCATCGCGCAGCATCAACAGGCAATAGATCGCCTCTTGTGCGCCGGTCGCGCCCTGGCTGTGGCCGGTCATGGATTTGGTCGATGAGATCACCGGATGGGTGTCCCCAAAGACGCGGCGGACCGCCTCGACCTCGCCCACGTCACCGACGGGGGTCGAGGTGCCATGTGCGTTGATATAGCTGACCTTGCGGCCCTCGGGCAGGGTGTTCAGCGCCAGGCGCATGGCGCGCTCGCCGCCCTCGCCAGAGGGGGCAACCATGTCATGGCCATCCGAGGTTGCGGCAAAGCCGGTGACTTCGGCATAGATTTTCGCGCCGCGCGCAAGGGCGTGTTCCAGCTCTTCCAGCACGACAATCGCGCCGCCCGCCGAGATGACAAAACCATCGCGGCCCGCGTCAAACGCGCGCGAGGCGCGCTCGGGCGTGTCATTGTATTTCGAGGACATGGCCCCCATGGCGTCGAACAGGCAGGACAGGGTCCAGTCCAGTTCCTCGCCACCGCCTGCGAACATCACGTCCTGCTTGCCGAATTGGATCTGTTCCGCAGCCGCGCCAATGCAATGCAGCGAGGTCGAGCAAGCCGAGGTGATAGAATAGTTGATGCCCTTGATTTTAAAGGCGGTCGACAGATTCGCCGACACGGTCGAGGACATGCCGCGCGGCACCATCAGCGGCCCGATGCGTTTGGGGCTGCCGGTGGTCAGCACGGTTTGATGCGCCGCGAACAGGTTCGAGGTCGATGGCCCGCCCGAGCCTGCGATCAGGCCGGTGCGCTCGTGCGAGATCTCGGATTCCGTCAGGCCAGCGTCGGCAATCGCCTGCGACATAGCAATCCAGGCATAGGCTGCGCCCGGGCCCATGAAGCGCAGCGTGCGCTTTTCGATATGGTCCGCGATGTTCAGTTTCACATCGCCCGCGATTTGCGAGCGGAAGCCGTGTTCCTGCATCTGCGCATTGGCAGTGATGCCGGATTTGCCCGCCTTTAGCGCGGCGGCGACTTCCTCGGCGTTGTTTCCGATCGAGGAAGCAATCCCCAGACCTGTAATCACAACACGACGCATGGCATTCTCCTTTCAGGCGACTTAGGCGGCAGGTGCCGCAAGGCCGACCTTCATATCCTTGACGGTATAGATCAGCTCGCCATCAGCCTCGACGCGGCCATCGGCCACGCCCATCTTCAGCTTGCGGTCGATGACGCGGGTGAAATCGACGAAATAGCGGATCATTTTGCGGTCGGGGCGGACCATGCCCTTCAGATTCACTTCGCCGACGCCCAGGGCAAAGCCCTGACCCTGCCAGCCGCGCCAGCCCAGATTGAAACCGGTCAACTGCCACAGGCCATCCAGACCCAGACAGCCGGGCATCACGGGATTGCCGGGGAAATGGCAGGCGAAAAACCACAGATCGGGGGTAATATCAAACTCGGCCACGACATGGCCCTTGCCGTGCAGACCGCCATCGCCCGAGATATCGGTAATGCGGTCCATCATCAGCATGGGGGGCATGGGTAGCTGGGCATTGCCCGGCCCGAACAATTCGCCTCGCGCACAGGCAAGGAGGTCATCTTTGTCGAAGTGCGTCGGGTAGCTGGTCATCTAAAGGGCTTATCCATGTCTACTTATATCAGGGGTCGTCTATCACCCCCCGCTTATTCAGGGCAAGCGCAACGGGGCGTCGCGAACGGCGATGGGCGTCATATAAGCGTGGCATTGGCCTTGCAGAAGGCAGGATCGCGTGAATTTGCGGGGCGCGCCAATCCAGTTGCACACGATTCGCATTGCGAGATTGGCCCATTTCCCGCATAGTCCCCCTATGGATACGATGAAAACCTTTCCCGAGATGGGTGAAGCGCAGACCGAGCGTGGCATTACATGGCTATGCGGGGCGGGTCTTCGCCCGACACGTCAGCGCGTTGCGCTGGCCACCCATTTGGTGGGCGACGGGTTGGATCGCCATGTGACCGCGGAAAGCCTGTTCGATGCCGTGACCGCCTCGGGCGAGCAGGTGTCGCTGGCGACGGTCTATAACACCCTGCGCGCCTTCTGCGAGGCGGGGCTGTTGCGCGAAATTACGGTCGATGGCTCAAAGGGCTATTTCGACACGCGCCTTGATGATCACCCGCATTTCTACTGGGAAGACAGCGCGACCCTCAGCGACGCGCCTGCTGATCAGCTGGAAATCCGCCGCTTGCCCCAGGCGCCCGCTGGCGTCGAGGTTGCCGCCGTCGACGTGATCATCCGCCTGCGCCGCAAGTAAAAAAACACGTTTAGGCGTCACATTGCTGTGGCGTTCTTGCGGTCTTTATTTTTCAGGAAATTGGCTGGGGTACCAGGATTCGAACCTGGGAATGGCGGTACCAAAAACCGCTGCCTTACCACTTGGCGATACCCCAACCGTGAGGCGGTATCTACTGATGTCTTTCGGGCTGTTCAACCCCCATTTTCAGCAATACCGCCAATGCCCATGCGTCACATACGGCGTGAATCGCGCCAGATCTGCATTTGGGGCGTGCCATTGCCAAGACGCGCGGGGGAAACCCCATTCGCCTCGACCGTTGCGGTCGCACGTTGCCGGTAGGCCGAGAAGTGCTGCGATTCGACGACGTCGATCGGCGTGTCGAATTGCACCGTCAGGCGTTGCCGCCCGCTGGCGTCCAATGTCTGCACATCCAGCAGCCTACCGGTAAAGGCATGGCCAAGGTAATGACCCGCCACCGGCGCGCCCAGTTCCAGCGGGCGCTGCGCATCGGCGCTGGCGGTGTTCCAGTCCCGATAGCCGTGGCTTTGCGCCACTGATTCCAACGCGGCTGAATGGGTGAGATGGGGGTTTTGGGCGCGCAGGGCGCGCGCCTCGGTTTTCAGGTGGTCGATACGTGCCATGATGGCATCCTTGGGGTCGCGGGCGTTGGTCTTGGGGCCCGCATTGCCAATAACCGCCCCGGCCTGGCCGGATGGATCATGGAAAAACACGCGACACCGCGTGGCCGGCTTCACCAAGGGATTGTCCCGCGGGCGGCAGGTTCCGGCAACCTGCCGCAGATATGGCGCTGCCGCGCCGCAAGGTCAAGGGCGCAGCGGGTCGGCCTTTGCCAGCGCATCAAATGCCATCAGCGAGGTCATCAGGCGATCCATCTGATCCAGATAGATCATATTGGGGCCGTCCGACGGCGCATTGTCGGGGTCTTGGTGTGTCTCAATGAACACGGCAGCAATGCCAAGGCTGACGGCCGTGCGGGCCATCACCGGCGCAAATTCGCGCTGACCGCCCGAAGAATTGCCCTGACCGCCGGGCTGCTGCACCGAATGGGTGGCATCCATGACCACCGGATAACCTGTGCGGGCCATGGTCGGCAGCGACCGCATATCGGTGACCAATGTATTATAGCCAAAAGACACGCCGCGCTCGGTCAGCATGATGCGGTTATTGCCGGTCGATGCGACCTTGGACGCGACATTCGCCATATCCCAAGGCGCAAGGAACTGGCCCTTTTTGATATTGATCGCGGCGCCCGTCTCGCCGGCAGCGATCAGCAGATCGGTCTGGCGGCACAGGAAGGCAGGGATCTGCAGCACATCCACGACCGAGGCGACCTCAGCACATTGTTCGCGTTCGTGGATATCGGTCAGCACGGGGCAGCCAAATGCGGCGCGCACACCCTCTAGGATCTTCAGACCAGCCTCCATGCCAAGGCCGCGCGTGCCCGACAGCGAGGTGCGGTTCGCCTTGTCATAGCTGCCCTTGAAAATGAACTGCGCGCCGGTGCGCTGGCAGATCTCGGCCAAAGTGCCGGCAATCATCTGCGCGTGATCGGCAGATTCCAACTGGCAGGGGCCAGCGATCAGCGTCAATGGCTGGTTGTTTCCAACGCTCAGGCCGCGAATGGCGACGTCCTGCATGATCTTCTCCTTGGGGTTGGCGCGGGGCGTGCCCGCGCCGCATTTATCAGGACGACACCTGTTCACGCAGAACCGAGGCTGTGATCGACAGCATCAGGTAAATGCCAGCAAACACCAATAGTGCGACAAGGGTGTTTTCAAAGGCGCGCGGATAGGTCGGTCTGTCCGGGGCGACGGGTTCGACGCCCATACGAATATAGCGCACTTGGCGCGAGGCTTCCAGACGGGCGGCCTCCATCTGCGCCAACGACTGGCCCACCATCTCGACCTGGAAGTTATAGTTTTCCTCGGCGATCCGCAGTTCAGTGTTACGCACCGCCTGCGAGCTGCCGCCGTCCGAGGCCGCAAGCGAGGTGCGCAGCTCGGCCACGAGGCCATCAATCGTCGCGATCCGGCTGCGCAGCCCCTGCAGTTGCGATTCGACCGGGCGCGAGGTGACCTCTAGGCTGCGCAGCGAGATTTGCAGCTGCTGGCGTTCGGTTTCCAGTGACGCAATCTGCTGCATACGCACTTGCAACTCGCTGGTTGGGTCGATCTGTTGCATCTCTTGCTGAATCGCGAGCCAGCGGGACAAGGCATCAGCGCGGCGCAGTTCGGCATCGCGATAGCTTTGTTCTGCATCGGCCATCTGCGCCTCGCGCAGGCGCAGGGTCATGCCGTCGATCTGCTCTTCCGCATAGCCGACCAGCGCCTTGGCAAAGGCCTCGCTGGTGGCGGGATCGGCGGCGATCACCTCCATCCGCAAGATGCCTTCGGTCGGGTCGAAACCGACCTTCACGTTGCGCTCGAACAGCTTGTAGGCGTCTTCATAGCCCGCATCATCGGGCAGGCGCTGCAGCGGGTCGATATTTGGCTGGTTGAAATGGGCGCGATAGCCCAAGTCTTCGTCCAGACGTATCATCGCTGTGCGCGAGGTCAGATAGGATTGCACCGTTACGCTGTCTTGGATGATGCCGACCGAGCCGCTGGCCGATAGCATAGATGCTGTGCTGGTGCCCGAACCCATCATGGCAGATGCGGGTTGGTCGATCGAAAATTCAGATTCCGTCGCATACATCGGCGTTGCGATGACATAAAAATACCAGCCGGCCAGCAGGGTCGGCAGAAATACGAAAAAGCTCAGCCGTGCGATCAGCAGCGCAAGTTTGCGGCGGCGGCGGCGGGCAATGTCGCGCTGCAGCGCCAGGATTTCCTTGCTGCGATCTGCGGCGGCGTCGATCAGCGTGGCATTGGTGCCAGCAACGGTTGGACGCCCGACCGGTGCGGCGGGGCGCAGCTGCGGTTCTGTTTTGGCGCGTTTTACAGGCAGATTTTCGGTCAGCGGCGAATTCGCCGTGCCATTTTGCCCTTGGCCATCATCGGGAATGATATCCAGCAGGCTATTGCCGCCAAAGGGGTCGACGCCGCGGGCGCGCAATTGGGCAACAGCGTCAAAATCCGTGGTAAATGTTATGCCGTGACGTTGGGCCACGCGGCGCGCCATGCGCAGTTGGCGGGCGGAAAGCCCCTCTTGCGCGATGACATTGGGGTCGGTCGATCCCGTCACAGGTGCTTCGGCCTCGGGCGGGGTGGCCGCAGATTGTACGGCGTCCGTATCGGTGAGCGGGGCATCGGGGCGCGGGCGGAACCGGCGGACTTTAGGCGGTGTAGTCATAAAGTTGTTTCGCCTCTTCCAGCGTGTCAAACATATGCAGCGTCCCGTCGCGCAAGACGGCCGCGCGCTCGGCAAATTTTTCCAGCACATTCGGCAGGTGAGACACGATGATCACCGTCGATTTTTCCAGCCGCTCACGCAAAATCGCGCCAGCTTTGCGGTTAAACTCGACATCGGTCGTGCTGGGCATGCCTTCGTCAATCAGATACATATCAAAATCCAGCGCGAGCATCAGCGACAGCGTGAAACGCGCGCGCATCCCCGAACTATAGGTGCCCAGAGGCATATCAAAATATTCGCCAAGGCCGCAAAGCCAGCGCGAGAAAGCCTCGACATAATCGTCATCAAGTCCGTAAATATTGGCGATATAGCGCGCATTTTCCTTGCCGGACATCTTGTTCACGACGCCGCCCATAAAACCCAGCGGGAAGGAAATGCGGCAATTGCGGATGATTTTCCCCTCATCCGGCTTTTCCAGCCCCGCGATCATATTGATCAGAGTGCTTTTCCCGGTGCCGTTGGGCGCCAAAATGCCGAGGGATTGCCCAAGTTCGACCCGGAACGAGGCGTGGTTCAGGATCACCTTGCGCTGTGTCCCGGTCCAAAAGGACTTACTGACGTCGTGAAATTCCAACATTGCCTGTTACCTGCGTTCCCGCATCCGTTATGGGCGCAACATGTTAATATCCCATGATAGGCGCAAGGCCCATGATAGGGCCAAGCGCTAGGGGAAATCCATGCGAAAGCGGAAATACGCGCGAATGCAGCAGCGTTAGGCGTGAATTGCGCCACTGCCGCAGGCAAGTGCGGCCTCGCGCACAGCTTCGGAAAAGGTCGGGTGGGCGTGGCAGGTGCGGGCGACATCCTCGCTTGATGCGCCAAATTCCATCGCGACGCAGATCTCATGCACCATATCGCCCGCTGCGGGGCCGATCAGATGGACGCCAAGGATACGGTCGGTTTCCTTATCCGCGATCAGCTTTACAAAGCCTTCGCCCTGGAACACGGCCTTGGCGCGGGCATTGCCCATAAAGCTGAATTTGCCCACCTTATAGGCACGCCCTTCGGCTTTCAGTGCCTCTTCGGTTGCGCCGACGCTGGCGACCTCGGGCGTGGTATAGATGACGCCGGGGATGATGCCGTAATTCACATGGCCCGCCTGACCGGCAAGGATTTCGGCGATGGCAATCCCCTCGTCCTCGGCCTTATGGGCCAGCATCGGGCCGGCGATCGCGTCGCCGATGGCATAGATGCCGCTGATATTGGTGGCGTAGTGGCTGTCAGTCTCGATCTGGCCACGCGGCGACAGGGCAACGCCAAGCGTATCAAGGCCAAGGCCCGCGGTAAAAGGCTTGCGGCCGGTGGCGACCAGAACGGTATCGACGGTCAAGCTATGCTCATCGCCGGTCTTGTTCAGTTTGTAGTTCAGCGTCGCGCCACCCTCTGCGGTGGTCGCGCCCTGAACAGCGGCGCCCAGCACGAAATTCAGACCTTGTTTTGCCAAAATGCGCTGCAATGTGCGCTGCACATCCGCATCCATGCCGGGGGTGATCTTGTCCTGATATTCGATCACGGTCACCTCGGCGCCAAGGCGGGCATAGACCGAACCCAACTCTAGCCCGATGACGCCCGCGCCGATGACGGCCAAACGTTTCGGGATCTGTTTCAGCGCCAAGGCACCGGTCGAGCTGACGATGACCTCCTCGTCAATCTCGACCCCGGGCAGGCTCGCGGGCTCCGAGCCGCTGGCGATGACGATATGCTTGGCGGTGTGAACCTCGTCCCCGACCTTGACCTGACCCGCAGCGGGGATCGAGGCCCAGCCCTTGATCCAGGTCACTTTGTTCTTTTTGAACAGGAATTCGATGCCGCCGGTGTTCTGCCCGACGACATCGCCTTTATAGGCCTGCATCTTGTCCCAGTTGACAGTGGGCGCCGCGCCTTCAAGGCCCATTTTGTCGAAATTATGCTGCGCCTCATGCAGGCTATGGGTCGCGTGCAACAGCGCTTTCGACGGGATACACCCGACGTTCAGGCAGGTGCCGCCCAAAGTCTCGCGTCCCTCGACCACGGCTGTTTTCAGGCCCAGCTGCGCTGCGCGGATCGCGCAAACATAACCGCCGGGGCCGGCACCAATCACGATCAGGTCAAAGCTGGACATTGGGTTCCTCCTCGTCGGGGGCTTGGTCTTGTTGGGTTAGAAAAGTGCAGCGATCAGCATGATCACAGTGCTGAGCAGCCCGACCGCCCAGATGGCCGAACGCCAAGGCGACCAGCCAAAGGCATAGGCGGGCACGTAAAGCACGCGGGCAGCCAGATAGATCCAGGCAAGCGTCGCGGTCAGGCCGCTGCTTTGGCCGGTGATCACCGTGACGATGACGGCGATGGCAAACAGCACAAGCCCTTCGGTCGTGTTGTTCACGGCGCGGATCAGGCGCCCGACCAGCGGCGGAAAGTTCGGGGCCGTATCACGCGGCCCCGCATTCCATTGCATCAGCCCGGCTTGGTTCATCGCCGCACCTGCAAGCATAATTTGCACAACTTGTAACAAGGCCACCAGAACAAGAACGATCAGCTCAGCAGTCATGGTCTATCCCTTTGATTACAGATCCATTAACAGGCGGCGCGGATCTTCCAGCGCTTCTTTCACGCGCACAAGGAAAGTCACCGCCCCCTGACCATCCACAATACGGTGATCATAGGACAAAGCCAGATACATCATCGGCCGGATCACAACTTGGCCATTCAGGGCGATGGGGCGATCCTGGATCTTGTGCATGCCCAGAATGCCCGATTGCGGCGGGTTCAAAATGGGCGAGGACATCAGCGAGCCATACACACCACCATTCGAGATGGTAAAGGTGCCGCCCTGCATATCCTCGATCGAGAGTTTGCCATCGCGCGCCTTGCGGCCAAAGCCTGCGATCTCTTTCTCGATCTGCGCAAAGGATTTGGTATCGGTGTCGCGCACGACGGGAACCACCAGACCATTCGGCGTGCCAACCGCCACGCCCATATGGACATAGCGTTTGTAGATCACCGAATCGCCGTCGATCTCGGCATTCACCTCGGGCACTTCGGCCAAAGCATGGGCGCAGGCCTTGGCGAAAAAGGACATAAAGCCCAGCTTCACGCCGTGTTTCTTTTCAAACAGGTCTTTGTATTGATTGCGCAAATCCATGATCGCCGTCATGTCCACCTCGTTATAGGTGGTCAGCATGGCGGCGGTGTTTTGCGCCTCTTTCAACCGGCGCGCGATGGTCTGGCGCAGGCGGGTCATCTTTACGCGTTCCTCGCGCGGCGCATCATCGGCGCGGCTGGCGGCGCGCGGCGCGGCGGGGGCCGCGGCAGGTGCGGGCGCGGCAGGTGCGCTGACCAATGCGGCCAGGACATCGCCTTTCATCACGCGGCCATCGCGGCCCGAGCCTGCGACGGCGCTGGCCTCAATATTGTTTTCCGCCATCAGCTTGCGCGCCGAGGGGGCGTCATCGCCCTTGCGGGCGGTGGCCTCGGGGACGGGCTTCACCTCGGCCTTGGGCGGCGCGATGGGGGCAGCGGCGGGCGCAGGCGCAGGCGCGGCGGCACCCGCAGTGATCTGCGCCAGCAGGGCGCCGACACCGACGGTCTCCCCCTCAGCCGCGATAATCTCGGCCAAGGTGCCGGCAGCGGGCGAGGGAACCTCGACCGTTACTTTGTCGGTTTCCAGCTCGCACAGCATTTCGTCGACCGCGACGGCATCGCCGGGCTTTTTGAACCATGTTGCCACGGTGGCTTCGGTGACGCTTTCTCCCAGCGTCGGAACACGGACTTCGGTGCTCATGGTCAGTTTCCTTTGATGGTCAGCGCTTCGTCGACAAGGGCGTTTTGCTGGGCTTTATGCTGGCTTGCAAGCCCCGTTGCGGGCGAGGCCGAGGCTGCGCGACCGACATAAGTCAGACGGCGGTGTTTTGCCTCGATCCGGTTCAGAACCCATTCGAAATTCGGCTCGACAAAGCTCCAGCCGCCCTGGTTGCGGGGCTCTTCTTGACACCAGATCATCTCGGCATCCTTGAAGCGGCCCAACTCGCGCACCAGAGTCATCGTCGGGAACGGATAGAATTGTTCCAGACGCATCAGATAGATATCGTCGATGCCGCGGGCGTCGCGTTCCTCGAGCAGGTCATAATAGACCTTGCCCGAACAGACGACGACACGTTTGATCTGATCGTCCGGCTTCAACTCGGTCGCCGAGCTGCCCAGTTGCGCATCATCCCACAGCACGCGGTGGAACGAGCTGCCTTCGGTGAAATCGCTGGCCTTGGACGTCGCCAAACGGTGGCGCAGCAGCGATTTGGGCGTCATCAGCACCAGCGGTTTGCGGAAATCGCGGTGGATCTGACGGCGCAGAATGTGGAAGTAGTTCGCAGGCGTCGTGCAGTTCGCGACGATCCAGTTATCGCCGCCGCACATCTGCAAGAACCGCTCAAGGCGCGCGGACGAGTGTTCGGGGCCTTGGCCCTCGAACCCGTGCGGCAGCAGCATCACAAGGCCCGACATCCGCAGCCATTTCGATTCGCCCGACGAGATGAACTGGTCGAACATGATCTGTGCGCCGTTCGCGAAATCGCCAAACTGGGCTTCCCACAGGGTCAGGGCGTTCGGCTCGGCCAGCGAATAGCCGTATTCAAAGCCCAGAACAGCATATTCCGACAGCATCGAATCGATGACTTCGTAATGCGACTGGCCTTCGCGGATATTGTTCAGCGGATAGTAACGCGTCTCGCTTTGTTGGTCGATAAAGGCCGAATGACGCTGGCTGAACGTGCCGCGCGTCGAATCCTGACCCGACAGGCGGACGGGATAGCCTTCGGTCAGCAGACCGCCAAAGGCCAAAGCCTCGGCTGTCGACCAGTCAAAGCCTTCGCCGGTTTCAAACATATTCCGTTTGGCTTCCAGCAGGCGGTCAACGGTCTTGTGCAGGCCAAAGCCATCCGGGGCGGTGGTCAGCGATTTGCCGATTTCCGCCATGGTTTCAGCCGCGATCGCGGTGGCGACGCGCGGGGTATTGTCCTGATCGGGGCGGCCCAAATGCGCCCAGCGGCCGTCCAGCCAGTCGGCTTTGTTCGGCTTGAAGGTCTTTGCCGCCTCGAATTCATCATTCAGATGGCTTTGGAAACGCGCCTTCATCTCCTCGATCTCGCCTTCGGGGATCAGGCCGTCAGCGACAAGGCGGTCGGTATAAAGCGTCAGGGTCGTCTTGTGGCCCTTGATCGTTTTATACATCGCCGGGTTGGTGAACATGGGCTCGTCGCCCTCATTGTGACCAAAGCGGCGATAGCAGAAAATGTCGATCACCACGTCCTTGTGAAACAGTTGGCGGAACTCGGTCGCGACCTTGGCGGCGTGGACCACGGCCTCGGGATCGTCGCCGTTGACGTGGAAAATCGGCGCCTCGACCATCAGGGCGATGTCGGTCGGATAGGGCGAGGATCGCGAATAGCTGGGCGCGGTGGTAAAGCCGATCTGGTTGTTCACGACGATATGGATCGTGCCGCCGGTTTTATGGCCAACAAGGCCCGACAGGCCAAAACATTCCGCCACAACGCCCTGACCGGCAAAGGCGGCATCGCCGTGCAGCAGAATCGGCAGCACTTTGGTGCGCTCGCTATCGCGCAGCTGCGCCTGTTTCGCGCGCACTTTGCCCAGCACGACAGGGTTCACCGCCTCGAGGTGCGAGGGGTTCGCGGTCAGCGACAGGTGCACCTTGTTGCCGTCGAATTCACGATCAGATGATGCGCCAAGGTGATATTTCACATCGCCCGAACCATCGACATCCTCGGGCTTAAAGCTGCCGCCCTGGAATTCGTTGAAAATCGCGCGATAGGGTTTGGACAGCACGTTGGCCAGCACCGACAGACGGCCGCGGTGGGGCATGCCCATGACGATCTGCTGCACGCCCATCGCGCCGCCGCGCTTGATGATCTGCTCCATCGCCGGGATCAGCGCTTCGCCGCCATCAAGGCCGAAGCGCTTGGTGCCCATGTATTTGACATGCAGGAACTTTTCAAAGCCCTCGGCCTCGACCAGCTTGTTCAGAATCGCGCGGCGACCCTCGCGGGTGAAGGTGATTTCTTTGCCGTAACCCTCGATCCGCTCTTTCAGCCAAGCTGATTGTGCGGGGTCCGAGATGTGCATGTATTGCATCGCAAACGTGCCGCAATAGGTGCGGCGGACCAGATCGACGATCTGGGTCATGGTCGCAACTTCCAGCCCCAGCACGTTGTCGATAAAGATCGGGCGTTCCATATCGGCACCGGTGAACCCGTAAGAGGCCGGGTCCAGCTCGGGGTAATAGGGTTTTGCCTGCATCCCAAGGGGATCAAGGTCGGCGGCCAAATGGCCACGGATGCGATAGGCGCGGATCAGCATCAGCGCGCGCAGCGAATCCAGCACGGCGGTGCGCAGCTGGCCTTCGGACACCTTGCTGCCGACCTCGGCCGCTTTGGCCTGCAGTTTTTGCGTCGTGGTTTTCACCTGATCGGCGGGGATCGGATCGCCCGGCCATTGCCCGTCTAGCGCCGAGATCGCATCGCCCGCCGCCATCGGCGGCCAGTCGCGCCGCGCCCAAGAGGGGCCAGATACTTCGGCCTGGGCCGCCCCATTGTCGTCAAGCGCGGCGAACAAAGCCCGCCAGCTTTCGTCAACCGATTGCGGGTCACTGGCGTAGCTTGCCTGCAAATGCGCGATGTAATCGGCATTGGCACCGTTCAGCATATCTGCGGCGCGAAAGGCTTGCGATGAGGACTGGTCGTTCATGACTCTCGACTCTTTGGGTCTATAAAGGCGGCTTTAGCCGCGAATGGCTTGCATTACGGCCTGCCCCAGCGTCGCTGGGCTATCGGCCACCACGATGCCGGCAGAGCGCATCGCGTCGATTTTCGATTCGGCATCCCCGGTGCCACCCGAGATCACCGCACCTGCGTGACCCATACGGCGGCCGGGCGGGGCGGTACGGCCCGCGATGAAACCGGCGGTCGGCTTCCAGCGGCCACGGGCCTTTTCGTCCTTCAGGAACTGGGCGGCCTCTTCCTCGGCTGTGCCGCCGATCTCGCCGATCATGATAATGGATTCCGTCGCCGGATCGGCGAGGAACATTTCCAAAATATCAATATGCTCGGACCCTTTGATCGGGTCGCCGCCGATGCCGACGGCGGTCGACTGGCCCAGACCGACGTCGGTCGTCTGCTTGACCGCCTCATAGGTCAGTGTCCCCGAGCGCGAGACCACGCCGACCGAACCCGCGCTGAAAATGCTGCCGGGCATAATGCCGATCTTGCAGGCATTCGGGGTGAGAACGCCCGGGCAGTTCGGCCCGATCAGGCGCGATTTCGAACCCACCAGCGCGCGTTTGACGCGCATCATATCCAGCACCGGAATGCCTTCGGTGATCGCGACGATCAGCGGCACTTCGGCGTCAATCGCCTCGAGGATCGAATCGGCGGCAAAGGGCGGCGGGACATAGATCGCAGTGGCATTGGCCCCGGTTTTCGCGATCGCTTCATGCACGGTATTGAACACGGGGAGGCCAAGATGGGTGGTGCCGCCCTTGCCGGGCGTCACGCCGCCGGCAAGCTGCGTGCCGTAATCCAGCGCCTGCTGCGAATGGAATGTGCCTTGCGCGCCGGTGATGCCCTGGCAGATGACACGGGTCTGGGCGTTAACGAGAATGGCCATTCAAGCCTCCGCTGCCTTATGGGTTGCATCCTTGACCGCCGCGACGATCTTTTGCGCCGCATCCGCCAGATCGTCTGCGGGTATCACGTTCAGGCCGGAATTGCGGATGATATCCTTGCCGATTTCGACATTCGTGCCCTCCAACCGGACGACAAGGGGCACTTGCAGGCCAACCTCGCGCACGGCGGCAATGATACCGTCGGCGATGATATCGCAGCGCATGATGCCGCCAAAGATGTTCACCAAAATCCCCTGCACATTGGGGTCAGAGGTGATGATCTTGAACGCCTCGGTCACCTTTTCTTTGCTGGCGCCGCCGCCGACATCCAGAAAGTTCGCGGGCGCCGAACCATAGAGCTTGATGATATCCATCGTCGCCATCGCAAGGCCCGCGCCGTTGACCATGCAGCCGATGCTGCCGTCCAGCGTGATATAGTTCAGATCGAATTTGGACGCAGCAAGCTCCTTTTCGTCCTCCTCGGCCTCGTCGCGCAGGGCGGCGATTTCGGGGTGACGATAAAGGGCGTTGTTGTCAAAACCGACCTTGGCGTCGAGGCAGTGCAGATGGCCCGCTGGCGTCACGATCAGGGGATTGATCTCGAGCATCTCCATGTCGCGCTCGGTGAAGGCGCGGTAAAGATTGCCGGTCAGGGCGACGCATTCCTTGATCTGCGCGCCGGACAGTTCCAGCGCAAAGGCAATGGCGCGGCCATGCCATTGCTGGAAACCCGTCGCGGGATCGACCGCAATGGTGATGACCTTTTCCGGCGTCGTTGCAGCGACATGTTCGATATCGACGCCGCCCTCGGTCGAACAAACGAACGAGATGCGCGAGGTTTTGCGATCGATCAGCAGCGCCAGATACAGCTCGCGCGCGATATCGGCGCCAGCTTCAAGATAGACGCGGCCGACTTTGCGACCCTTGGGGCCGGTCTGCACGGTGACAAGGGTGTTGTCCAGCATCTGGCGCGCGATCTGCGCGGCCTCGGACGCCGAGCGCGCGAGGCGGACACCGCCGCCGGCACCTGCGGCCTCCTCGATGAAATGGCCTTTGCCGCGACCACCTGCGTGGATTTGCGCCTTTACCACCCATAGCGGGCCCTGCAGCGCGGCCGCAGCTTGGTCGGCATCACGGCTGTTCAGGATGATCTGACCCGCTCCAACGGGGATCTGGTAATCACGCAAAAGGCCTTTTGCCTGATATTCATGAATATTCATCGCCCGCCTCATCTTGCCACTTGGGGCATATATGCGGTCTTTGCGGTAAACTTCCTATAGTCCGCCGCGTGGCCGCCTGAAACTGCGGCCAATCAACCACAGGCGGTGCGCGTTCAGAACGGGATTCTTGGGGGTTAGCGCTAAAATCCGACATTTGTGATCACACGATTTGATCATGTGATCACAAAAAAGTCCAAAGTTTTGGCGGTAATAAAACCTTAATCAAAACAACGTGGATTCGTGATAACAAAAACCCACCAGAACGTGATGTTCCGGTGGGCTTCATGGCCTTAAACGGCGGGTTTAGACAAGGCTGGGGTCGATGGTCTTGCAAGCTGCGACAAGGCCCTTCACCGCGTCGACCGACTTGTCGAACATGGCTTGCTCGTCCGCCGACAGCTTGATGCCGATGACCTTTTCGATGCCGCCTGCACCGATCACGGTGGGCACGCCAACATAAAGGCCGTCGAGGCCGAAGGCGCCCTCGACATAGGCTGCGCAGGGCAGGACGCGCTTTTGGTCTTTCAGATAGCTTTCGGCCATCTCGATCGCCGAGGTCGCGGGCGCATAGAAGGCCGAGCCGGTCTTCAACAGGCCGACGATTTCCGCGCCGCCATCACGGGTGCGCTGGATGATGCCGTCCAGCGTCTCTTGCGAGGTCCAGCCCATCTCGACCAGGTCGGGCAGGGGGATGCCGCCAACGGTGGAATAGCGCGCCAGCGGCACCATCGTATCGCCATGGCCGCCCAGCACGAAAGCGGTAACGTCCTTCATCGACACGCCAAATTCGACCGACAGGAAGTGACGGAAGCGCGCCGAATCCAGCACGCCAGCCATGCCAACAACCTTATGCGCGGGCAGACCCGAGAATTGTTGCAGCGCCCAGACCATCGCATCCAGCGGGTTGGTGATGCAGATGACAAAGGCGTCGGGCGCGTGTTTGGCGATGCCTTCGCCGACCGATTTCATGACTTTCAGGTTGATGCCCAGCAGGTCATCGCGGCTCATGCCCGGCTTGCGCGGCACGCCGGCGGTCACGATGCAGACATCGGCGCCTGCGATATCGGCGTAATCATTGGTGCCTTTGAGGATGGCGTCAAAGCCTTCGGACGGGCCCGATTGCGCGATATCCAGCGCTTTGCCCTGGGGGGTGCCTTCGCTGATGTCGAACAAGATCACATCGCCCAGTTCCTTGATGGCCGCCAAATGGGCCAGCGTGCCACCGATTTGACCGGCGCCGATCAGTGCAATTTTGGGTCGTGCCATGGTTTTCCGTTCCTCCTTGAAGGGCAAACAGCGGGCTTTTGCCGCTCTGACGGGCCTTGCGTAAACCCGCACGGCAACTGGCGCAAGACTGCCTGCGCGCTGTTAGCGCTCGCCTTTGAACGTGGCCCGTCGTATCGCTGGGGAAATCGCTGTTTTCCAATTGAAAGGACATGCCATGAAAGCCTATCGCCTGCTGACCGCCGATGACACCTCTGCCTTCTGCCATAAGGTGACCGAAGCCTTGTCCAAAGGCTGGGAACTATACGGCAATCCCACCTATGCCTTTGATGCGGCGAACGGAGTCATGCGCTGCGGTCAGGCCGTGACCAAGGATGTCGATGCGACCTATGACCCTGAAATCAAGCTGGGCCAGCTGTAATCCGTTTCGATTCGGTTGCGTGTCACGCGGCTTGTGATCACAAATGACAGGTTTTGCGATAACATGACCCCGGCAGTGGCGATTTTCCCGTGACTTCGCTTTTGGATCGTTTATGCAAAAGCGAATTGCCAAAGGGTTTGCTGCGGGCGAGCCGGTGTGGGCCATGCGTTGGCCCCACTGCCAGCCCGCCACGAGAGAGGTGGCGTCATGGCTGATATGCAAAAGGGCGGGCGGCCATTATCGCCCTTCATGCTTGGCAAATATTACCGCATCCAATTAACTTCGGCATCGTCCTTGCTGACACGCATCAGCGGCAATGCCCTGATTGCGGGCGCTGTGCTGCTGGTGTGGTGGCTGCTCGGGCTGGCGATGGGGCCTGATTGGTTCGGGCCGGTGCATTGGGTTGTGACCAGCTGGATCGGGCGGCTGATCATCGTGGGTTCGACCTGGGCGCTGTGGTATCACCTGCTGGCAGGCGCGCGGCATCTGATATTTGATCAGGGCTATGGCCTGAAAATCCAGACGGCCGAGCGGCTGGGCTGGGCGGCTGTCATTGGCTCATTCGTGCTGACGGTGCTGACCGTTGGCCTGTTCTGGCTGATCTAAGGGGGCGATCATGCGTTATTTGACGGATCGCAAACGTGCCGTTGGCAATGGCGCATCGCGCACGGGCACGTTTGACCATATTTTCATGACCTCGACATCTTATGGCTTGCTGGTGCTGGTGCCTTGCCTGGTCTGGGTGCTGGGGAATGCGCTGTTCCTGCCGTTTGATCAGGCGCGCGCCTATGTCGGTCGGCCGTTTCCGCTGATCGTCTTGGGTTTGACGCTGGTGGTCGGTCTGCGCCACTTTGCTGTCGGCGCACAGATGATGCTGGAAGATTACCTGCAGGGCTTTGCCCGTGAAATTACCGTGCTGATCGCCCGCGGCCTGTCGTGGCTGCTGATCGCGACCGGCCTGTTGGCGCTGGTGCGTCTGGCGCTGGGCCAACCTTCATGAGGACGTAAAGACGTGGCTGCTTACACATACGAGACGCATGAATATGACGTCGTGGTGGTTGGTGCCGGTGGCGCGGGCCTGCGCGCAACGCTGGGCATGGCGGAACAAGGCCTGCGGACGGCCTGTATTTCCAAGGTTTTCCCGACCCGCTCGCATACAGTTGCGGCGCAGGGCGGCATTGCGGCCAGCCTAGGGAATATGGGCCCCGATAGCTGGCAGTGGCATATGTATGACACGGTGAAGGGCAGCGACTGGCTGGGCGACACCGATGCGATGGAATATCTGGCCCGCGAAGCGCCCAAGGCGGTCTACGAGCTGGAACATTACGGTGTGCCGTTTTCCCGCACCGAAGAGGGCAAGATCTATCAGCGCCCCTTTGGCGGTCACACCACCGAATATGGCGAAGGCCCGCCTGTGCAACGCACCTGCGCCGCCGCCGACCGTACCGGCCACGCGATCTTGCACACGCTTTATGGCCAAAGCCTGAAACAGCAGGCTGAGTTCTACATCGAATATTTCGCGCTCGATCTGATCATGTCCGAAGACGGTGTCTGCACCGGCGTTCTGGCATGGAAGCTGGATGATGGCACGTTCCACGTCTTTTCGGCCAAGATGGTCGTGCTGGCGACGGGCGGTTATGGCCGCGCCTATTTCAGCGCAACCTCGGCCCATACCTGCACGGGCGACGGCGGCGGCATGGTGGCGCGCGCGGGGCTGCCGCTGCAAGATATGGAATTCGTGCAATTCCACCCCACGGGTATCTATGGCTCGGGCTGTCTGATCACCGAGGGCGCGCGCGGCGAGGGTGGTTATCTGACCAACGCGGCCGGCGAGCGGTTTATGGAGCGCTACGCCCCCACCTATAAAGATCTGGCCAGCCGCGACGTCGTCTCGCGCTGCATGACGATCGAGATTCGCGAAGGCCGCGGTGTCGGCCCGAACAAAGACCACATCTACCTGCACCTGAACCACCTGCCGCCCGAGACATTGCACGAGCGTCTGCCCGGTATTTCGGAATCGGCGCGGATTTTCGCCGGTGTCGATCTGACCAAAGAGCCGATCCCCGTGCTGCCGACCGTCCACTACAATATGGGCGGTATCCCGACGAACTATTGGGGCGAAGTGCTGAACCCGACGGCGGATAATCCCGACCGTGTGCAGCCGGGTCTGATGGCGGTGGGCGAGGCGGGCTGTGCCTCGGTCCACGGTGCGAATCGGTTGGGGTCGAATTCACTGATCGACCTTGTGGTGTTCGGGCGTGCGGCAGCCATTCGTGCGGGCCAGATCGTTCAGGCGGGCACTCCCAATGCCGCGCCGAATCTGCATTCAATTGCAAAGGCTTTTGATCGGTTCGACGCCTTGCGTTATGCCAATGGCGGCACGACGACCGCCGATCTGCGATTGGAAATGCAGCGCGCCATGCAGGCCGATGCCGCCGTGTTCCGCACCGACAAAACGCTGGCAGAGGGGGTCGAAAAGATGACCGCCGTTGCGGCCAAAGTCGCGGATCTAAAGGTAAGTGACCGCAGCCTTGTGTGGAACAGCGATCTGATGGAAACGCTGGAGCTGACGAACCTGATGCCCAACGCGCTGGCGACAATCGTCGCCGCCGAGGCACGCAAGGAATCGCGCGGCGCCCATGCGCATGAGGACTATCCTGAACGCGATGACGTGAACTGGCGCAAGCACTCGCTAGCCTGGGTCGAGGGGAATACTGTATCCTTGGATTATCGTCCGGTTCATCTTGATCCGCTGACGACGGTCGAGGAAGGCGGGATTGATCTGAAAAAGATCGCCCCCAAAGCACGGGTCTATTAATTGAAGTATATCGTTCTCTTTACGGCTTTTGCCGGGCTGGCGGGGTGCATCGGGCAAGATACGGTGACCGATGCGTCGCGCGTCCTGGCCAAGGAAGCGGTGAATAATGCCGTGGCCGCCCGCGCGCCCGGTATCAATGTCGCGCCGGTGACGGATTGCATTATCGACAATGCCAACGGGTCTGAGCTGTTGGTGCTGGCAACCGGGGCCGTCACAGGCACGGTCAGTGCGGAAACCTCGCAGCTTGTGCGCGATATCGCCACGCGCCGCGGCACGCAGAATTGTTTGCTGAGTAATATGAGCAACGCCGGCCTGCTGTCGGTCATGCAAGGGGCGCTGTCGTAATGCGCGCGCCGGCGCTGGCACTGCTGGGGTTTGTGACCCTGACGGCTTGCGGTGCCGCGCCCAGCGGCAATGTCGATATTGTCGCCGCGACCGCTTATTGCGAACAGCGCGCCCGTGCGGCGATGGGGCCAACGGGCGGTGTAACGGTTGGCTTCAACAACCGATCCGGCCCGTCGGCCGAGGTCGAGTTGGGTGTGAATACAGATTTCCTGCGCGGGCGCGACCCGATGCAGGTCTATGATGAATGTGTGCGCCGCAGAACGGGCTTTGCGCCCTATCGTCCGCCCGCACTGTGATAAGGAAGCTGTTCATGAAGAAATTCGTATTCGCCGCTGTGCTGGCGCTGATCGCCGCGCCTGCAATGGCGCAAGATACCAGCGCCGCCCGCGCCCTGATCCTGCCGATGCTGCAAGAGATCTCGCCGGGGGCCGCAGGTGAAATTCTGGCCGATTGCGTGCTGCAGGCGGCAACGGCAGACGAATTGGCAACGCTTTCCGCCGCCACCGGCCCCAGCCGCGAGGTTGGCACATTGATTACCAGCATCGTCAGCCGTCCGGCCGCGCTGAATTGCGTGAACGCCGCAGGCTAAGCGGCACCCCCAGCGACAGCCAGGGATAAGGAGAGGGAACATGGTCCAACTGACACTGCCCAAGAACAGCCGGATGACGGTTGGCAAAACATGGCCCAAGCCCGCAGGCGCAAAGAACGTGCGCAAGGTGCAGATATATCGCTGGTCGCCCGATGATGGCGCGAACCCGCGCCTCGACACCTATTTCGTCGATCTGGATCAATGCGGCCCGATGGTGCTGGACGTTCTGATCAAGATCAAGAACGAGATCGACCCGACCCTGACCTTCCGCCGGTCCTGCCGCGAGGGGATCTGCGGCTCTTGCGCGATGAATATCGACGGGCAGAATACTCTGGCCTGCATCTATGGCTTGGACGAAATCCGCGGCGATATCCGCATCTATCCGCTGCCGCATATGCCGGTGATCAAGGATCTGGTACCGGATCTGACGCATTTCTATGCCCAGCATGCCAGCATTATGCCTTGGCTGGAAACCAAGACCAATACACCGCAAAAAGAAT
>NC_017384.1:2612500-2760000 GCF_000223375.1 Ketogulonicigenium vulgare WSH-001
GGAGATAGCTGGTTCTCTGCGAAATCTATTTAGGTAGAGCGTCAGACGAATACCCTCGGGGGTAGAGCACTGGATGGGTAATGGGGTCCCACAGACTTACTGATCCTAACCAAACTCCGAATACCGAGGAGTAATATCTGGCAGACACACGGCGGGTGCTAACGTCCGTCGTGAAGAGGGAAACAACCCTGACCTACAGCTAAGGCCCCTAATTCATGGCTAAGTGGGAAAGCAGGTGGGACGACCAAAACAACCAGGAGGTTGGCTTAGAAGCAGCCATCCTTTAAAGATAGCGTAACAGCTCACTGGTCTAATTAAGTTGTCCTGCGGCGAAGATGTAACGGGGCTCAAGCCATGAGCCGAAGCTTAGGGTGTGCATTTATGCACGCGGTAGCAGAGCGTAGTGTGACATAGCGCAATGCCTCTTCAGCCTTCGCAAGAAGGTTTTGGAGGCAAGGCGCTTTCTGTGAAGCCGGGCTGTGAGGCATCCGGTGGAGAGATCACTAGTGAGAATGATGATATAAGTAGCGACAAAGAGGGTGAGAGACCCTCTCGCCGAAAGTCCAAGGGTTCCTGCTTAAAGCTAATCTGAGCAGGGTAAGCCGACCCCTAAGGCGAGGCCGAAAGGCGTAGTCGATGGGAACCAGGTTAATATTCCTGGGCCAGGAGATGGTGACGGATCTCAAAGGTAGTTCAATCTTATCGGATTGATTGGGCTGCTCAGAGGTCCCTGGAAATAGCCCTCCATAAGATCGTACCCTAAACCGACACAGGTGGACTGGTAGAGAATACCAAGGCGCTTGAGAGAACTATGTTGAAGGAACTCGGCAAAATACCTCCGTAAGTTCGCGAGAAGGAGGCCCGTTCAGTAGGCAACTATTGGGCGGGGGCACAAACTAGGGGGTGGCGACTGTTTACTAAAAACACAGGGCTGTGCGAAGTCGTAAGACGACGTATACAGTCTGACGCCTGCCCGGTGCTGGAAGGTTAAAAGGAGAGGTGCAAGCCTTGAATTGAAGCCCCAGTAAACGGCGGCCGTAACTATAACGGTCCTAAGGTAGCGAAATTCCTTGTCGGGTAAGTTCCGACCTGCACGAATGGCGTAACGACTTCCCCGCTGTCTCCAACATAGACTCAGCGAAATTGAACTGCCCGTGAAGATGCGGGCTACCCGCGGTTAGACGGAAAGACCCCATGCACCTTTACTCCAGCTTCACATTGGCATCAGGCCAAGCATGTGCAGGATAGGTGGTAGGCATTGAAACAGGGACGCCAGTCCTTGCGGAGCCATCCTTGAGATACCACCCTTGCTTTGCTTGATGTCTAACCGCGGTCCGTTATCCGGATCCGGGACCCTGTGTGGTGGGGAGTTTGACTGGGGCGGTCGCCTCCCAAAGTGTAACGGAGGCGCGCGAAGGTTGGCTCAGACCGGTCGGAAATCGGTCGTCGAGTGCAATGGCATAAGCCAGCCTGACTGCAAGACTGACAAGTCGAGCAGAGACGAAAGTCGGCCATAGTGATCCGGTGGTCCCGAGTGGAAGGGCCATCGCTCAACGAATAAAAGGTACGCTGGGGATAACAGGCTGATGATGCCCAAGAGTCCATATCGACGGCATCGTTTGGCACCTCGATGTCGGCTCATCTCATCCTGGGGCTGGAGCAGGTCCCAAGGGTATGGCTGTTCGCCATTTAAAGAGGTACGTGAGCTGGGTTTAGAACGTCGTGAGACAGTTCGGTCCCTATCTTCCGTGGGTGTAGGATACTTGAGAGGAGTTGCCCCTAGTACGAGAGGACCGGGGTGAACGGACCACTGGTGGACCAGTTATCGTGCCAACGGTAGTGCTGGGTAGCTATGTTCGGACAGGATAAACGCTGAAGGCATCTAAGCGTGAAGCCCCCCTCAAAACAAGGTATCCCTGAGGACCGTGAAAGACCATCACGTCAATAGGCTAGAGATGTAAGTGCAGTAATGCATTCAGTTGACTAGTACTAATCGTCCAATAGGCTTGGTTTGATCCAGAAATAGCTCAACCAAATCAAAAAATCATACAAATCAGTATACTTGACAACAAAAATGATGCTTCTTTCCCGGTCTGGTGGCCATAGTGGCCGTTAAACACCCGATCCCTTCCCGAACTCGGAAGTTAAGGGCGGCTACGCTGATGGTACTGCGACTTAAGTCGTGGGAGAGTAAGTCACCGCCAGACCTGATAAGAAGCATCTTCTCTCTCTCAATACGATCAAAATCCCAACAACGCGGGGTGGAGCAGCCCGGTAGCTCGTCAGGCTCATAACCTGAAGGCCGCAGGTTCAAATCCTGCCCCCGCAACCAGAACTAAATCATTAGCGAAATCAGTGGCTTGAAAATCAGCAGCTGCTGATCGCAAACTGATCTCACCAGAACGCCCCGCCTCCCGCGGGGCTTTTTGTATGTGCGGCACTCAGAGCCAGGATGCACGCCAGATCCCCAACAAGTTCAATGTGATGGAGGCTGGGCGCCGCACGATCCCGCACCATCCGCACCTCCGAAACCAACCCGCGCAGAAGCTGAGCAGCTTCCAGCTTTAACCCGGACGGGTTCAGCGCCGCCGACAGGCCGGCGATCTTCCCGCAATAAAGGCCCAATACAGCACACCAGCCGCGACAACCCTCAAACACAAAACGATAGAGTCCGTGAAAACTCTTTGGTGCCAACCTATGGGGCGGAGGACGTCACATGAATGGTATGGTGCCGAAACGATAGGCGCATTCACCGCAGACTTCGCACCGACGTATGCGAAGTCACGGGCGAGTGCTTGCACTTCCATATTCGAGATGTATGCATAATTTTATAAATTATCATACACAGGTTCCAATGACCGTCCTTCGCCACGCATTCGCGGCTTTGCTGCTGTCGACGGCCGCTCTGCAAGCTGAGGTCCCGGACCTTGTGCTGGCCATTGGCGGCGAGCCTGATACCGGCTTTGATCCGCTGCTGGGGTGGGGCGCCTATGGCAATCCGCTGTTCCAGTCGACACTGCTAAAGCGCGATGCAAATCTTGCCACAGCGCCGGACCTTGCGACCACATGGTCGCTATCCGAGGATCGCAAAGTTTGGACCATTACCCTGCGGGGTGACGCCCGATTTGCCGATGGCAGCCCGGTCACAGCCGCAGATGTCGCCTTCACCTTTAATACCGCAAAGGGCGCAGCCGGAGCGGTGGACCTTGCCGTCATGGTTCGGGCCGAGGCTATCTCGTCCGATACCGTGCAAATCGGCCTTGATCGGCCGTGGATTACATTTGCCGAGGCTTTCTATACCCTTGGCATTGTGCCCGCCGCCGCATACGGGCCGGATTACGGGCGCAACCCGCTGGGCTCTGGCCCATTCAGGATGGTGTCTTGGGCCGAGGGCGAGCAGTTGATCGTCGCGCCGAACCCTTATTACTACGGCGCGCCGTCGCCGTTCGGGCAGATCACCTTTCTTTTTACAGGCGAAGATGCAGGGCTTGCCGCAGCACAGGCGGGCGTTGCGCATATGGTGTCGGTTCCGGCGCAGCTTGCGGATGCTGTGCCAGCGCACTTCCACGCGGTTCCGGTGCAGACGGTCGATAACCGTGGCCTCAGCCTGCCATTCCAGCCGCCGCATGAGGTGGATGGCCGCAATATCGGCAATGCTGTCACCGCAGATCCCGCGATCCGTCGCGCGATCAATATGGGCATCGACAGGGATCTGCTGGTCGAGGTGGCTTTGAACGGCCACGGCACCCCGGCCTTTGGTCCGGCGGACGGACTGCCCTGGGCGGGGCGGGTGATACGATTGCCTATGATCTACAGGGCGCGCTGAATGTGCTGGATGCCGCCGGTTGGCAGCCGGGCGCGGATGGCGTGCGGCGCAAGGGTGCGCTGATCGCGGCATTCCCGATCAACTACCCGGCAGGCGATGCGACCCGCCAAGCACTGGCCGAAATCGCGGCCGAACTGCTGCGGCCCTTGGGCATTGCCGCAACGCCGGTGGGCGGGAGTTGGGATGCGATCCAGCGTGTCATGCATGCCGAGCCTGTCGTCTTTGGCTTTGGCAGCCATTCGCCCTATCAGCTTTACAGCCTTTTCGCTGCGCGCCTTGGCGGTGTCGACTATATGAACCCCAGCTATTACGCGAATCCGGCGGTTGACGCGCTGTTTGAACAGGCGCAGGCGGCGGAAAGCCTAGAGGCCTCATTTCCCCTCTGGGCGGCGGCGGCAGAGCATTATGGCGTGGCCGGCGATCAGGCTTGGGCGTGGCTGGTGAACCTTGATCACGTCTATCTGGTCAGCGATTGCCTTGATCTTGGCCCGACCCAGATCGAGCCGCATGGCCACGGCTGGCCTATCACGGCAAGCATCGCCAACTGGCAATGGACCTGCAATTGACGGTGGCGGCGCGGCTGATCCGGCAGGTTCTGTTGCTGGCCACAGTCGCTTTGGCGGTATTTTTGTTGATGAAAACCTCGCCCGTCGATCCGATTGACGCCTATCTTGGCCCCGCCATCGCGACCGCGGGGCCCGAGCAGCGCGCACAGATTGCGGCGGCTTGGGGGCTTGATCAGCCCGCGCATGTGCAGTTTCTGGCATGGGCAGGGCATGTTCTGCGCGGTGATCTGGGCTTTAGCACCACCTATCACGCGCCTGTGGCGCAGGTTATGGGGGATCGGATCGGGGCCTCGCTGGCGCTGACGGGGCTGGCGTGGCTGCTGTCGGGGCTGCTGGGATTTGCGCTTGGCGTCATTGCGGCGGTGCGGGGCGGGTGGATTGATCGGGTGATCCGCCTTTACTGCTATGTGCTGGCCTCGACCCCGACATTCTGGTTCGCGATGATCTTGCTGATGGTGTTTTCGGTCACGCTGGGTTGGACGCCGATCTGCTGTTCGGGGCCAATCGGGGTGCCGCCCGATCAGGTAAGCTTTGTGCAGCGCTTGCAGCATTTGATCCTGCCGCTAACCGCGCTGACGCTGTTTGGCGTTGCGCAGATTGCGCTGCATACGCGGGTCAAGCTGATCGAAGTGCTGCAATCGGACTATGTGCTGCTTGCCCGCGCCCAAGGGGCCAGTGCATTAGACATCGTCTGGCACCACGGGCTGCGCAATGCGGCGCTGCCCGCGCTGACGGTGATGATGGCCTCGATCGGCGAGCTGTTTGGCGGCGCGATCCTGGCGGAACAGGTCTTTGCTTGGCCCGGCCTTGGCCGCGCCAGTGTCGAGGCCGGGATGAAAGGCGATGTGCCGCTGCTGCTGGCGATTGCAGTGTTGACGGCGCTGGTGGTCAGCAGCGCCAATATGCTGGCGGATTGGCTTTATCAGCTGGTTGATCCGCGGGTGCGGCAATGAACGGGCGCGTCCAGGCGATCATTATCGCGGCGCTGGCGCTGGGGCTGATCGGCGGCGTTGCGATTGCGGCTTATAGCCTTGGCGATCTGGGCATTCGCGCCGATTTTAGCGCCCGCAGCCTTGCCCCAGGCGGGGGGCATCTGTTTGGCACGGATCAGATGGGGCGCGATATATTGGCGCGTTCGCTGCACGGTCTGGCGCTGAGCCTGCGGGTCGGGATGATCGCTGCCGGTCTGTCGGTGCTGATCGCCGCCGCCATGGCGCTGCTTTCGGGCCTGTCGCGGCACTGCGATCATGTGGCGGGTTTTGTGACCGATGCCATGTTGGCAATGCCGCATTTACTGCTGCTTTTGCTGATTTCCTTTGCGCTGGGGGGCGGCGCGACGGCAGTGATCATCGCGGTGGCGATCAGTCACTGGCCCCGTCTTGCGCGTCTCTTGCGGGCCGAGGTGATTCAGGCCTCGGCCGCGCCCTATATTGAAACCGCGCGCGCGCTGGGGCGCTCACGCTTGTTCGTGCTGTGGCATCACATCCTGCCGCATCTGGCGCCGCAGATGCTGGTCGGCTTTCTGCTGATGTTTCCCCATGCGATCCTGCACGAGGCGGGGCTGACCTTTATCGGCTTTGGGCTTGAGCCCTCGCGCCCGGCCATTGGGGTTATGCTGTCCGACGCGATGCGGCAGATCAGTGCGGGCCGCTGGTGGCTGGCGGTGTTTCCGGGGCTGATGCTGCTGGCCATGGTGTTGGCGTTCGAGGCGTTGGGCAGCGCGCTGCGCCGCCTGACCAACCCGCGCGAGGCTGCATGTTAACGATCAGCGCCCTCTCGGTCGGTTTTCGACATTACGAAACCCTGCTGCGGCAGGGCGTGGCGTGGCGCTTGCGCGATTTTTCATTGACCCTTGGCGCGGGGCAGATTGTGGCCGTCATCGGCGCGTCGGGCGCGGGGAAAAGCGTGCTCGCCCATGCGGTGCTGGGTATCCTGCCGCCCAATGCGGTGCAAACGGGCCAGGTGGTATCGGTAAAGGCTGGCTTTATTCCCCAACAGATCAGCCATCTGGACCCGTTGGCGCGGGTCGGTTCCCAATTGGCATGGGCGGCGCGGCGTCAGGGGCGGGCGGTTGATATTGCCGAAAGCCTAAAGGCGGTCGGCCTTTCCGATAGAGTCCAACGCCTCTTTCCGCATCAGTTATCCGGCGGTATGGCGCGGCGTGTGTTCATCGCGATGGCGCTGGCCGGTCAGCCCGATCTGCTGATCGCGGATGAGCCGACGGCCGGGCTCGACCCTGAAAACCGCGATCTGATCCTGAACATACTGCAGGCACATGCCGCGCGGGGTGGCGCGGTGCTGCTGATCACGCATGACCTGCTGCCCGCTTTGCCCGTCGCCGATCGGGTGGTGATTTTGCATGACGGGCAGATGGTGAGCATCGAGCAGGCGGTCCATTTCAGCGGGCAGGGCGATGCGCTGTCGGCGCCCTACGCCCGGGCCTTGTGGCGCGCGTTGCCAGAAAATGGATTTATCGCGGATGCTTGAGGCACGTGCGCTATCCGCCACCGCGGGCGGCAGGATATTGTTTCAAAACCTGTCCCTGCATCTGCGACAGGGACAGATCATCGGCCTGTGCGGCCCATCCGGCGCGGGGAAAACCACCCTTGGGCGGATATTGGCGGGATTGGATGCGCCGCAGGCGGGGCAGGTGATCGTGCCGCCAGCCGCGCACGCCTCTCCTGTGCAATATCTGCACCAGACGCCGCTGCTGGCAATGAATCCCCGTTGGCGCATCGCACGGATTCTGGCCGAGGCGGGGCCGGTTGACGCCGCCCTTCAGCAGCAAATCGGCGTTCTGCCCGACTGGTTCACCCGTTTTCCGCATGAGCTGTCGGGCGGCCAGCTACAGCGGGTTGCGATCCTGCGCGCGCTGGGTGCCGCGCCGCGCTATCTGATCGCGGACGAGATCACCGCCGCGCTTGACCCCTTGGCGCAGGTGCAGATCTGGCAGGTGCTACGCGATCTGGCGGCCTGCGGGCAGGTGGGGCTGGTGGCGATCAGCCATGATCGCGCGCTGCTCTCGCGTTTGACGGGGAACCTGCTTACAATCGATCCCGCGCCCCAGACGCATTCTGCTGGCCAGAGCGAAAACTGGTATTATACTGGGCTTTAGTAACCGCATGTGACGGAGCCTCCGATGCCCGCCCCCACAGACCAATTGGCTGAGGCGCAGCCCCTTGCGCAGCGTATCGCCGCCGCCTTGCAAAATGATCAAAGTGAAGACCCCCTTTACCGTCGCCTTGCTGCTGCCCTGCGCGGCCTGATCGCGGGCGGCCATCTGCGCAACCGCGACAGCTTGCCGTCCGAACGGCGGCTGGCCGAGGCCACGGGCCTGTCGCGCGTCACCGTCCGCAAGGCGCTGGAGGAATTGGTCGATGGCGGCTTGGTCGAACGCCGCGCGGGCGCGCGCTCGCATGTGGCGCAGGATATGGATCAAAGCCTGTCGGTGCTGATGGGCTTTACCGCCGATATGCGCAGGCGGGGCACGGTTGGCCATTCGGTTTTGCTGCATAAAATAATGGATATGCCAACGCCGGACGAGGTGTTGAAGCTGGGTATCTCGCTGGGTGAGCAGGTTTTGCGCCTGTCGCGCGTGCGTCTGGCGGATGGCGAGCCTTTGGCCGTCGAACATGCGGTCGTGCCGGCCTTTGCTGTTGCGGGCGCGCTTGGCGATTCGCTGTATGAGGCTTTGCGTCAGAACGGCTATCGCCCCTATCGCGCCCTGCAGCGGCTGCGCGTCGCACTGGCCGATGCCGATGAAGCCGCCCATCTGTTGATCCCGCCCGGCAGCCCGATCCTGCATATCGAGCGTCATACCTTTATGGAAAACGGTCGCCCGATCGAAGTGACGCGGTCGTCCTATCGCGGCGACCGTTATGATTTCGTCGCTGAATTGCAGATCGACGATTGACGTGGAATTGCCTCTTTACAAGTGACGGGGCTTCGCGGATCATTTTGGTATTAAGCAGGTATTACACGGGAGGGTGATCCTTGCATCTGCAACGACACCACATCTCGCGCATGGACAGCTGACGCCATGGATATGCTCGTCAATCTGTTCTCGCCGCGCATCGACGCGCTTGGCCTGCGTGCGGCCAAGGCGCTGGATGGCAGTGCCATCACCATCCGCCGCGCCATCCCGCCCGAATTGCATATTTTGCAAGACTGGACCCGCGCGCATTTCAGCCCCTATTGGGTCAGTGAAGTGACCGTAGCCATGGCGCATCAGCCGCCCGGTTGCCTGATCGCGACCGAGGGCGGATCGCTGCTCGGTTTTGCCTGCTATGATGCCACCGCGCGGGGCTTTTTTGGCCCGACCGGCGTGGCCGAAACCCAGCGGGGGCGGGGCATCGGCCTTGCGCTGCTGCATCAGACATTGGTGGCGATGAAATCGCAGGGTCATGCCTATGCGATCATCGGCGCGGTCGGCCCGGTGGACTTCTATGCCGAGGCGGTCGGTGCCATGCCCATCCCCACCGATTCTGGCGATATTTACCAAGGGCTGCTGCGCGCGCCCGCAGCCTTTAAGGACCCCGGTCAATGACCTCGACCCCGCTTGCCCTGTCTATCGGAATGCCCGGCCTTGCGCTCGATGCAGATGAAATCGCCTTCCTGCGCGAGGCGAACCCCTATGCGTTGTTCCTGTTCAAGCGGAATCTCGACAATCCCGACCAGATCCGCCGCCTCTGCGCCCAGTTCCGCGACGCGGTCGGCCGCCCTGATGCGCCGGTGTTCGTCGATCAAGAGGGCGGCCGCGTCACGCGTCTGGACAATGGCAACTGGCCGCTGTTCCGCCCGCTTGCCGATTTTGGCGCATTGGCGCGCAAGGATATGGATCTGGCGAAACACGCGCTGCGCCTGTCGACGCTGGCGATGGGGTCGATGCTGTCGGACTTGTCGATGAACAGCGGCGCGGCGCCGGTCATCGACCTCAGCCGCAGCTACACCCATGGCGTGATGGGCAACCGCCTGCTGGACAGCGACCCCGATGTTGTCGCCGCCCTTGGCCGGGTGATCGTGGATGCCTTCCTCGAGGTCGGGCAGATGCCGATGATGAAACATATTCCCGGTTACGGCCATGCCGCGGTCGATCCGCATATGGAATTGCCGGTGGTCGATGCCTCGCTGGACGATCTGCGCGCCAGCGATTTCCGCCCGTTCAAGGCGCTGAAAGATACGCCTTGGGCGATGGTGGCGCATACGCTTTACACCCAGATCGACGCGGAAAACGTCGCGACGAGGTCCGCCGCAATCTGCAACTTGATCCGGGAAGAGCTGGAGTATGACGGCGTTCTGATCAGCGATTGCATCACGATGGAGGCGCTGTCGGGCACATGGCCTGAGCGGATCAAAGGTGTGCTTGACGCAGGTTATGACATCGCGCTGCAATGTCAGGGCGAACTCGGCGATTATCAGGCCGCTGCCGTCGCCGCTCGCCCGCTGTCCGATGCGACGCTGGCCCGCATTGCACGCGGGGATGCGCGCCTTGGGCAGGCCCATGTCGATGCGCGGGCCGTCCACGCCGAAGTTGAAGAAATCTTCAAGACAGCCGCGCTGGCGTAAGTCCGGCCGGATATAACAACAGGAGAGAGACGTGAAAAAACGGATTCTACTGGCGGCTTTGTCGGCGACTGCGCTGACCACCGCCGCCCCCGTATCAGCCGAGGCGATCCTGTCGCTGAATGCCGAGGCGGCGACCACTTGGGTGCGCAACTTTAACCCCTTCGCGCAGACGACCTCGCGCTATACCACCATGGATTTCATCTATGAGCCGCTGGTGGTGTTCAACCGTCTGCAGGGCGGCACGCCGCATTTCCGGCTGGCCGAAAGTTATGAGCTGTCGGACGATCTGACCTCGATCACCTTCAAGCTGCGGGACGGTCTGAAATGGTCGGACGGCGAGGCGTTCACCGCCGATGACGTGGTTTTCACGTTTGATTTCATCAAGGAAAACCCCGCGCTCGATTTCATCTCGGTCTGGGGGGATTTGACCGCGGTCGAGAAGGTGGACGAGACTTCGGTACGCTTTACCCTCAGCCAGCCGAATTCGCTGATCGCCAATACGATCGTCGAAATGCCGATCGTGCCGCAGCATATCTGGTCCGAGGTCGCAGATCCCGTGACCTTTGCCAATGAAAACCCGGTCGGCTCTGGCCCGATGACCGAGGTCACCCGCTTTACCCCGCAGGTCTATGAACAGTGCCGCAACCCGCATTACTGGGACAATGACAGCCTGTTTGTCGATTGTATCCGCATGCCGCAATTGGCCGACAACCCGCAGCTGCTGGCGGCGCTAAACGCGGGCACCGTGGAATGGTCGACCAGCTTTGTCCCCAATATCGACGCCTCGTTCGTGGCGACGAACCCCGAGCATCACAAATACTGGTTCACCCCATCCTCGCTGGTGTCGTTCCAGCTCAGCTTTACCACGCCGGACGAGAATAACCGCAAGGCGTTCACCGATGTGAACTTCCGCCGCGCGCTGTCGATGCTGATCGACCGCCAGACGATTGTGGATATTGCGGGCTATGGCTATCCGCTGATCAACGAAGACCCCTCGATGCTGGGCGAGCTGTATAGCGCCTATGCGAACCCTGCCGTGGCCGAGGAATTCGGCACCTATGGCCGGTTCGATTATGACGCAGGCACGGCCCTGCTGGACGAGGCGGGCTATGTCGATGCCAATGGCGACGGCTTTCGCGATAATCCCGATGGCACGCCGATCACCATCGACATCAATGTCCCCAGCGGCTGGACTGACTGGATCGATGCGGTGCAAATCGCGATGGAAACGCTGACCGAGGCGGGACTGAACGTCTCGATGTCGACGCCGGATTCGGCGGTTTGGGGCGCGGATCTGATCGCGGGTAATTATGCGATGACGCTGAACGCGCTGGCGTCCGCGTCGAACCCGTATTTCCCCTATCGCCAGACGTTCAACCCCGATGATTTCGGCCGCAGCCGCTTTGCCGCCCCCCATTGGAGCGACGAACACATGATGGAGCTGTTGAACACCTATACCACGACACAGGACGCCGATCAGCAAAAGGCCATCATGGACGAGGTGCAGATGATCGTCGCGCAAAACATGCCGGTGATCCCGGTCTATAACAGCCCGGCGTTCTATCAGTACAACACGACCAATTTCACCGGTTGGTTCAATGCCGAAAACCCCGTGGCCTCGCCCGTGGTGTCGCGCGTGAACCGTACTCGCCTGCTGCAACTGCTGGCCTTGCGTCCGGTTGAATAAAGACTTCGCATGGGGGCGCCCCGTCGCCCCCATGCCTGACTGACGAGGGTTCCCATGGGTTTTCTGCTGCGGCGTTTGGTGTTTTACTTTGCCGCCTTTTTGGTGGCAGCGACGATCAATTTCTTTTTGCCACGCCTGATGCCGGGCGACCCGATCGAGATTATGTTCTCGAGCGCGGGCTCAACGTTGACGTTGGACAATCTGAACGCGCTGCGGCTGACCTTTGGTTTCATCGACGCGCCGTTGTGGCAGCAATATCTGACCTATCTGAAAAGCGTCTTTACCGGCGATCTGGGCCTGTCGATCCGCTACTTCCCACTGCCGGTGACCGATCTTTTGGGGCGGGCGCTGATCTGGACGCTGACCTTGGTCGGGATCGCGACGGTGTTCAGCTTTATCTTTGGCACGCTTTTGGGGGTGGTGGCCGCATGGCGGCGCGGGTCAAAATTCGATAGCTTCGTCTCGCTGCTGTCGATCTTTGCGACCTCGATCCCGGCGGTGGTGGTGGCGCTGCTGGTGCTGTTTCTGTTCGGCTACACGCTGCGCTGGTTCCCCAATGGCTATGCTGCCGATCCGATGATCGACCCCGCGTTCAGCTGGGTTTATATCAAATCCGTCCTCTATCACGGCACGCTGCCGATGCTGACGCTGGTCTTTGTGCTGACCGGCGGCTTTGTTGTGACCATGCGCAACAATATGATCAACCTTTTGGGCGAGGATTACATCGTCATGGGCCGCGCCAAGGGTCTGGCCGAGCGTGACGTGATGCTGTGGTACGCCGCCCGCAACGCGCTGCTGCCCACGGTGTCGAACCTTGCCATCGCGCTGGGAACGGTCCTCAGCGGATCTTTGGTGGTCGAGGTGGTGTTCAACTATCCCGGCCTTGGCAACACCCTTTATCAGGCGATTTTGGCGCGCGATTACCCCGTTATTCAGGGGCAATTGCTGATCATGACTGGCGCGATGCTGGTGGCAAATTTTCTGGTCGACCTCAGCTATGTGCTGCTCGATCCACGTCTGAAAAAGGGTTGATCCGTGGCTGTTTTCAAAAAGCTTTGGGAAAACAAAAAGGTGCTGGTGGGGCTGTCGATCGTGGCGGCGCTGGTGCTGATGGCGATCTTTGCGCCGCTGCTGACAGAATACAGCCCGACCCGCCGTGTGGGGCGTCCGCATGAACCGCCGTCCTGGGATCACATCATGGGCACGACGCGCCTTGGGCATGATGTGTTCACGCGGTTCCTGTATGGGGCGCGCACCTCGCTGATGGTGGGGTTCGGTGCGGGGCTGCTGATCACAATCATTGGCACCACTTTGGGCATTATCGCCGGCTATAAAGGCGGCGTGGTGGATGAGGTGATCAACTTTTTCACCAATATGGTGCTGGTCGTGCCGAACCTGCCGTTGCTGCTGGTACTGGCGGCGTTCATCGGGCAGGTCAGCCCGCTGGTGATCGCGCTGATCCTAGGGTTCACCTCGTGGGCGTGGGGCGTGCGCGTCACCCGCGCGCAAACCATGTCGATCCGCGAGCGTGATTTTGTGAAATCCGCCGAAATGCTGGGTGAGCCGCAGTGGCGCATCATGCTGTTCGAGATTTTCCCGAACCTGATTTCCATCGTCGGCATCAATTTCATCGGCAGCGTGATCTTTGCCGTGATTACCGAGGCGACGCTGGAATTCCTTGGCCTTGGCAATCCAAACACCGTGTCATGGGGGATTATGCTGTATAATGCACAAAACGCCTCGGCCCTAGTGGTGGGCGCGTGGTGGGATCTGCTGGCGCCATGTTTCGGGCTTGCCGTGCTGGGCCTGGGGCTGGCGTTGATCAACTTTGCGATTGATGAAATGGCCAATCCGCGTCTGCGCACCGGCACGATTCTGGGCCGCTGGTTCGGCCTGATCCGCAGCGGCGAGGGCAAGCTATGACAACGCTATCCATTCGAAACCTGTCGATTGATTACATCGGCCCGCGCAGCGATTTTCACGCGGTCAAGGATGTCAGCTTTGACGTCGGGCGCGGCGAGTTCTTTGGCCTTGCGGGCGAATCCGGTTGCGGCAAAAGCACCATCGCCTTTGCCATCAGCCGCCTGCATCGCCCGCCCGCGCTGATCCGCAAGGGCAGCCAGATCCTGATTGAGGGCCGCGATGTCATGGCGCTGGACGCGCGCGCTTTGCGCGATTTCCGCTGGCGCGAGGTGGCAATGGTGTTCCAAAGCGCGATGAACTCGCTGAACCCGGTGCTGACGATTGTCGATCAGTTCTATGATGTGCTGAAAACCCATGCCGGCATGAGCCGCGATCAGGCCCGTGCCCGCGCGGCCGAGCTGCTGGCGCTGGTCGATATTCCGGCGCATCGTCTGGATGCCTATCCGCACCAATGTTCGGGCGGGATGCGCCAGCGCATTGTTATCGCGATTTGCCTGTCGCTGAACCCCAAGCTGCTGATCATGGACGAGCCGACCACCGCATTGGATGTCGTCGTCCAGCACGAGATTTTGCAGCGCATCAACAAGCTGCGCAAAGATCTGGGCTTTTCGGTGCTGTTCATTACCCATGACCTTGGGCTGATGGTGCAGGTCAGCGACCGCATCGGCATTATGCTGGAAGGCGAGCTGGTCGAGGTGGGCGAGGCGCAAAGCATCTATCGCAACCCGCAGCATGATTACACCAAACGTCTTTGGGCCGCGATGCCGCGCCTGCATGGCGCACGTTTGCAGGAGGCAGGGCGTTGAGCGCACCTATTCTGGCGCTGGATGGCGTCTCGAAAACCTTTGGATCGGCGGAAAATCCGATCTATGCGACGCGCGGCGTCTCGTTCGGGCTTTTTCCGGGGCGCAGTTTGGCGCTGGTCGGCGAATCCGGTTCGGGGAAAACCACGGTCGCGCGCCTACTGATGCGGGAATATCACCCGGACGAGGGCCAGTTGCTGTTTCGCGGCGCGCCGGTCGCCCGCGCCAAGGGGCGGGCCTTACGCGACTATCGCAGCGCGGTGCAGATGGTGTTTCAGGACCCGTTCTCGGCCTTGAACCCGACGCGCAGCATTCGCCATCATCTGGAACGCCCCCTGCGCCTGCACCGGCCCGATCTGGACCGCGCGGGCCGCGCGGCGGCGATGGTGGAGCTGCTGGGCCGGGTGCAGCTAGACCCCGAGCGCGTGATCGAGAAATTCCCCCACGAGCTGTCGGGTGGCCAACGCCAGCGCATCAGCATCGCCCGCGCGCTGGCGGTGAACCCGCAGGTGATCGTCGCGGATGAGCCGACCTCGATGCTGGATGTCTCGGTGCGGCTGGGGATATTGAACCTGCTGAACGATATGAAATCCGAACTGGGCCTTGCGCTGCTTTACATTACCCATGACATCGCCACCGCTCGTTTCGTGGCCGAGGATATCATGGTCATGTATGCGGGACAGGTGGTCGAATGGGGGGATGTCGATGCGGTGCTGACCAATCCGCAGCATCCCTACACGCGCCTGCTGTTATCGGCGGTGCCGGATCCGGACAAAAGGCTGGATGGCACGCCCACTGGCGCGATGGACGATGTCGATGCGATCCGCGCCCGCGCTGCCAAGGTGCAGCCCGCGGTGCGACAGATTGCGGAAAATCATTTTATCCGCAGCACAGAATGAAAACACGGAATGAAAAACGCCCCCTTGCGGGGGCGTCTTTACATCAGGCGTAGCGACCGGCTTTTTGGATCACTTCGATCTGATAGCCATCGGGGTCGGCGATGAAAAAGAACTGCGCAATCACTTCGCCGCCCGGTGCGAAATCGACCATCTTGCGCGGGGCATAGCCCGCCTCAGTCAGGCGCGCGTGCAGTGCGGGCATGTCGTCGACGACGACAGCCAGATGGCCATAGCCATTGCCGAGGTCATAGGGTTCCGTGCGGCCTTTATTGACGGTTAGCTCCAGCTCGAAGGCTGTCTCGTCATTCACAAGATAGACCAGCGTGAAATCCGCAAAATCGAGACGGTCTTTCACCCGCAGCCCAAAGGCGGTGTCGTAAAACGCCAGCGCGCGCGCCTCGTCCAGCACGCGGATCATGGTATGAACCATCTTTGCCATGTCAGGTGCCTTTCAATGCCGCAGCGTGATGGGCGATGTGATCGCCGATAAAGCTGCTGATAAAGTAATAGCTGTGGTCATAGCCCTGTTGCATCCGCAACTCGACCGGATGACCAAGGCGCTGGGCCTCGGCCACGAAGATCTCTGGCTTTAGCTGGGTTTCGAGGAAATTATCGGCGCTGCCTTGGTCGATCAGGATGGGCAGACGCTCGGCCGCATGTGCCAGCAAGGCGGTGGCGTCATAGGCGGCCCAAGTGCTGCGATCTGCACCCAGATAGCCGGTGAAGGCCTTTTCGCCCCACGGCACTTGGGTCGGCGCAACGATGGGCGAGAATGCCGAGATCGCCTTGTACCGCCCCGGATTGCGCAACCCGATGACCAGCGCGCCGTGGCCGCCCATGGAATGGCCCATGATGCTGCGGGCGTCTGTCACGGGGAAGGTCGCCTCGATCAGTGCGGGCAGTTCCGCGCGGATGTAATCATACATCTGGAAATGCGCGGCCCAAGGCGCCTCGGTCGCGTTCAGATAGAAGCCTGCGCCTTGGCCCATGTCATAGGCGGGATCATCGGCGACGCCGTCCCCTCGCGGACTAGTCTCGGGCGCGACAATGGCTACGCCATGCTGCGCGGCAAAGGCCTGCGCACCGGCCTTGGTGATAAAGTTCTGTTCGTTGCAGGTCAGGCCGGACAGAAAATAGATCACCGGCACCGGGGCGGTGTCAGCCTGCGGTGGCAGATAGATTGCGAAGTTCACTTCGCAATCCAGCGCCTCGGCGCGGTGGCGCCAAACCTCTTGGCGGCCACCTGCGGCGATATGAAGTTCAACCCGTTCCATCAGTAATGCACGACCGAACGGATGGATTTGCCCTCGTGCATCAGATCGAACGCCTCGTTGATCGCGTCCAGGCCCATGGTGTGGGTGACAAAGGGTTCCAGCTCGATCTCGCCCTTCATGGACTGTTCGACCATGCCGGGCAGTTGGCTGCGGCCTTTGACGCCGCCAAAGGCGGTGCCCATCCATTTGCGACCCGTGACCAGTTGGAACGGACGGGTCGAGATTTCCTGACCCGCACCCGCGACGCCGATAATGACCGACTGGCCCCAGCCGCGATGCGCGCATTCCAGCGCGGCACGCATGACGTTGACGTTGCCGATACATTCGAACGAATGGTCCACACCCCAAGTGGTCATCTCGACAATCACCTGCTGGATCGGCTTGTCATGATCCTTGGGGTTCACGCAATCGGTCGCGCCGAACTGGCGGGCGAGGTCGAATTTCGTGGGGTTGGTGTCGACGGCAATAATGCGGCCCGCCTGCGCCTGACGCGCGCCCTGGATCACGGCGAGGCCAATGCCGCCAAGGCCAAAGACCGCAACCGTATCGCCCGGCTGCACTTTGGCGGTGTTATGCACAGCGCCAATGCCGGTGGTCACGCCGCAGCCCAGCAGGCAGACATGTTCATGGTTCGCATCGGGGTTGATCTTGGCCAGCGAGACCTCGGCCACGACGGTGTATTCGCTGAAGGTCGAGCAGCCCATATAGTGATAGATCGGCTCGCCGTTATAGCTGAAACGGGTGGTGCCATCGGGCATGACACCCTTGCCCTGCGTCGCACGGACAGCGGTGCACAGGTTGGTTTTGCCGGATTTGCAGAACAGGCATTCGCCGCATTCGGCGGTGTAAAGCGGGATGACGTGATCGCCCACCGCGACCGAAGTGACGCCCGCACCAACCTCGACCACGACGCCTGCGCCTTCATGGCCCAGCACGCAGGGAAAGATCCCCTCGGGGTCGTCGCCCGACAGGGTAAAGGCGTCGGTGTGGCAAACGCCGGTATGGGTGATCTTGATCATCACCTCGCCCGCTTTTGGCGGGGCCACGTCGATTTCAACGATTTCCAGCGGCTTTCCGGGGCCAAAGGCGACGGCGGCACGAGATTTCATCATTCTGTTCCTTACTTCAGATAGCTGCGCACAAGCGCCAGCAGGTCATCAGCCTTGCCGGATGCGGCATCGGCGGCAAATTCTTCGCGGATATAGCTTTCCATCACCTCGGCCATCAGGCCGTTGATGCCACCCCGAACGGCAGCAATCTGCTGCAAAATCGGCCCGCAGGGATCGCCCGCTTCCAGCGCGCGTTCCAACGCGTCACACTGGCCGCGGATGCGGTTCAGCCGCGTCATGGCGCGTTTCTTATCCTCGGGGTGTTTGGGCATTGCGATATCCGGAACTATACTGGGGTATAGTATATGGGGTGAAATTCATGCGCAAGACCGCCTGCGGGGTTGATTTTATAGACGACCGGTCTATTTTATAACCATGGACATGCTACATCTGACACCCAAAGCCACCGCAACGCGGCTGCACATTCTGAAAACTGGCGAAAAGCTGGTGCAAAGCCGCGGCTTTAGCGGCCTTGGCCTGCAGCAGATCCTGCAGGCGGCGGGCGTGCCAAAGGGGTCATTCTACCATTACTTCGCCTCGAAAGAGGCGTTCGGCGTCGCGATGTTGCAGCAATATATGGTCGATTACGCTGCCCGGTTCGAAGTGCTGATGCGTGCTTCTGATTCTGGTCGCGCGCTTTTGCTGCGTTATCTGGATGCGTGGATCACGGACCCGGCGCACCCCGATCAGCCCGGCTGGGCCGAGGGCTGTCTTGTCGTGAAACTCTCTGCCGAGGTCGCCGACCTGTCCGAGGATATGCGCCTTGTGCTGGCCGATGGCATCACGCGCATCACCGACCGCATGGCGGCGCTGATCGCGGCGGGGCAGGCGGATGGCTCTGTCCCCGCCAAGGCTGATCCGCAGGGGTTGGCTGTCGTTTTGTATCAATTGCTGCTGGGTGCTGCCGTTATGGCCAAAGTCACCCGCACCCGCGCCCCGCTGGACGGGGCCGCCACTGCCGCGCGGCTATTGCTGGCCTGCGGCGATCAACCGAACACCTGAAAGGACACGATCATGAAAGTCTTTTATAAAACCCGCGCCACCTCGACCGGCGGCCGTACCGGCCATACCGCGCTGGATGACGGCAGCCTTGCATTCGATCTGGCCAGTCCCGGATCGGGGAAAGAGGGCGCGAACCCTGAACAGCTTTTCGCGCTGGGTTATGCCGCTTGTTTCGGCAGCGCGCTGGAACTGATCGCCAAGCAGATGAAACTGGACGTCACCGCCAAAACCTCGGTCGAGGTTGGCATCGGTCAGACGGCCAGCGGCGGCTATGCCCTTGATATCGACATCTATGCCGAAACCACCGGCATCACCGAGGACGAGGCCCATCGCCTGATCGAGAAGGCGCATGAGGTCTGCCCCTATTCCAACGCCACGCGCGGCAATATCGACGTGCGCCTGCATGTTGTCGTGAATTAAAGGAAAACCACCATGCGCAGTGCAATTCACGCCACCTTCGGCCTGCCCGAAGATGTTCTGACCCTTGGCGATGCGCCGATGCCAGAGCCCGCTGCGGGTCAGGTGCGGATTAAGACGATCCTGTCGCCGATCCATAACCACGACGTTTGGACGGTGCGCGGCAATTACGGCTATAAACCCGAACTGCCCGCCATCGGCGGCAGCGAAGCTGTCGGCATCGTCGACGCGCTGGGCGAGGGGGTGACGGGCATCGCGCCGGGTACGCGGGTCGCGGTTGCCTCAGTTCACGGCACATGGGCGGAATATTTCCTTGCGCCCGCCGCGGGTCTGGTGCCGGTGCCTGACGCGATATCGGACGAGGTCGCCGCCCAGCTGATCGCCATGCCCTTTAGCGCGCTGTCGCTGCTCGAGGAATTGGACGTCAAAGCAGGTGACTGGGTGATCCAGAACACCGCCAATGGTGCCGTCGGCAAGACGCTGGCGATGCTGGCAACGGCACGAGGCGTGAATGTCATCAACCTTGTGCGCCGCGACGCGGGCGTGGCCGAGATGGCGGCGTTGGGCATCGGCAATGTCATCTCGACCGCCGCCGAGGGCTGGAAAGATCAGGTGCGTGCGCTGGTGGGTGATGCGCCGATCCGTGCGGCGGTCGATTCCATCGGCGGCACCGCGACCGGCGATCTGACGGGTCTTCTGGGCGAGAACGGGCTGTTGGTGGTATTCGGGTCGATGACCGGCGCGCCGATGCAGATCTCCTCGGGCGATGTGATCTTTAAACAGGTCAGGATCAAGGGGTTCTGGGGCTCGGTCGTCAGTGCCACTATGCCGGTGGATAAACGCCGCGCGCTGTTTGGCGAGCTGCTGACGCAGGCCGCCAGCGGCAAGCTGCAATTGGCGGTCGGCGGCATTTACGGTCTGGATCAACTGCGCGCGGCATCGCTGGCCGCGCAGGCGACGGGCAAGACAGGCAAAGTCCTGCTGCGTCCCTAAAATAATCGCCCCCGGCCACCAAAATGGCCGGGGGCTTTTGTTATGCGGCGGGCGATATGCGCTGCCACAGCATGTCAAATGCGATCATCACGGCCAGCGTGATCCCTGTCAGCGGAAAGATCACCCCGCCGATGCCAAGGATGATGAACAGCCCGATAAAGACTTTGCGATCCGACGGCATGGGCGGCACGCCCAGCTTGCCACTGGGACGGCGCTTCCACCACATCACAGCGGCCGAGACCATTAGCACCACGATCCCGATGCACACCAGCAGCAGCACGATCTGGTTCAGCAGTCCGAATGTCTGCCCCATATGCGTGTTGATGCCGAATTCCAGCCAGCGCCCAAGCGGGCCGTAATCGGCATAGCTCATGTCGATCAGCGCATCGGCGGTATATTGGTCAAGATGGACGACGCGCTGCTGCGTCAGGTCATCGGGATAGACGGAACCCGAAAAGACGCCGGTCGGGCCGTTCGGCAGCGCGACGGAATAGCCGCGATGCAGCCCCATCTCGTCAAAGATCTGCACGGCGATGTCGATCCCGATCGAGGGCATGTCGGGGATTGGCGGCGCAGTTTCCGGGATCTGCGCCTGTTCCATCGACCATGATGTTTTCGCGATATGATCCAGATGGTCATGCGACATCGGGACATCAACACGCAGCCCGGCGGGATAGCCGAAATTGCCGCTATTGGCCCATTGGTTCACCTTGCCGCCCCAGACGCCCGACCACGGCATGCCCGTGATCGACAGGAAGACGATGAATGCCCCTAGGATAATCCCGCTGACAGCGTGGACATCGCGCCAATAGGTGCGGCGCGCCGGCGTGCCGCGCAAGGTGACGACACCGCCCTTTTGCCCACGCGGCCACCACAGATAAACACCCGTCAGCACCATAAGGATCGAAAAGCCGCCCACAATCTCGATGATCTTGCGAGGGTTCGGTCCGAAATAGCGGAAGGAATGCAGATAGCGCACCGTCCAGGCAAAGGTGCTGCGGTCGGCGCGCACCTCTAGCACTTCGCCGGTGTATTGGTTCACAAAGACCGCCTTGGCACCCTCATCGGATTGGACCGTGATCTCGGTCGATTGGTCGTCGCGGGCGGGATCGGTATATTTGACGGCCGTGCCGGGCTGGGCCGCCAACGCGGCTGCGATCAGGGCCGAGGGTTGCAGCATCGCGCCCCCGGGTTCCACCCGCATGAAATCAGCGTGGACGATGCGGTCTACCTCGTCCTTGAACAGATAGATGCCGCCGGTCACGGCCAGCGTGATCATAAAGGGCAGGATGATCAGCCCGGCATAGAAATGCCAGCGCCATACGGCACGATAAAGGTTCGACGCCTTGGCGCGGCGCGCGGCGTCAGGGGGCAGGCCCCCGCTCGTTTGAATGGTCATGATAGTTCCATCTGAAGTTTTAAGTGAAAAACGTCAGAGGGTTACAGGCGGCCCCGTCGACGGCGGCAGGCCCGTCGCAATGGCTGCCCCGCAGCGCGGTGGATTGCGCGGCGATGGCGGGCGTGTCGCGGTGCGCATCGGGCAGCCGCAGGGGCGGCGTTTCGGGCGGCGTGAACGGCACATGCGCCGCCGCCCAATAGCAGTGCTGCCCGCCGTCCATATCGCTGGCATCGGGGGCCTCGATCGGCAGCAGGGTCTGCGGGTCGACGGCGACTTCCATCATGCCGCCTTCGCCCATGCAGATCACCAGCATGATCGCGCCGCTTGGCGCGCGGGTCGGCATGATGCCAGCCGCGAACAGCGACGAGGCTGCAAAGGGCAAAAGCATTACCCAAAGCACCATCAGGCGCAGATATCGCCACAAGCCGCGTTCCATAACGGGGCGCATAGCCCAAGCTTGCCACAGGGGCAAGGCGGCTGGGTGGCTGTGACAGCAGCGGGGCAGGTCTTATCGCGAGCCACCGGATGCGCATAGCGCGCTGCCTTTGATATGCGAAAGGCTTTAGCTTGCCGCCTGCCAGAACTGCAATGCGGCCTCGGCGACAGCCAGATCCTGCGCGGGCGTGCCCGAGGATATGCCAATGGCGCCGATCACCGCGTCCGCATAGGTCACGGGCAGGCCGCCCGCGACGATCATCAGCCGGCCCCCGATGGCGCTGTTGATGCCATAGGCCGGCGCGCCCGGTTGGCTGGCGGCCCCATATTCATGCGTCGCTTTGCGCGCGGCGGCGGCGGTATAGGCCTTGTCGATGGCGATGGTGCTCGAGGTGACTTTGCCGCCCTCCATGCGTTCAAACGCGATCAGATTGCCGCTTTCGTCGGTGATGGCGATGCACATCGGCACGCCGATCTGATCGGCGTGGCGGATGGCACCCGCGATCAATCTGCGGGCATCATTCAGGTCTAGTCTGGTCAGGGTCTTCATATCAGGCCTTTGATTTTAGATAAAAACATGCGGGCCAAGATCAGCCGTGCTGTTGCAACCCAGATGGCCCAGCGTTGTCCAATATTCGTCCTTAAGGATCTGCAGCACGCGGCGCACGCCCGCTTCACCATCGGCGGCAAGGCCAAAGCCGACTGCACGCCCCAGCGCCACCGCATTCGCGCCCAGCGCGACAGCAGCGGCGATATCCGACCCGCGACGGATGCCACTGTCAAAGATGATCGGCACATCGGGGCCAGCCGCCGCGCGCACCTGCGGCAGGGCCGAGATCGCAGAAGGCTGGCGATCAATCGAGCGTCCACCATAGTTCGAGACATATAGACCCATCGCACCCGCGTCCAAGCACTGCTTGGCCTCGTCGGCGGACATCACACCTTTGACCAAGATGGGCAACGGGGCGCGGGCAATTGCCTCGCGCGCCTCAGCCCATCCCCAACGCGGCTGCGAAAACGCGATCTGTTCGCGCAGGGCGGCGGGGTCGGACAGGCCGGGGCCAAAATTCGCCTCGGCCTTGCCCGGTGCGAAGCGGGTGCGATCCTCGATCATCCGCTCGCGCCATTGACGTATGGGGGAATAGGTGGCGACGATCTGTTCATATCCGGCGGCTTTGGCGCGGTGCATCATGTCGACGACGGCCCCGACATCACCCACAAAGGTCACCTGAAACATCTGTGCGACACCGCTTGCGGTCGCGATATCCTCGAGGCTGTGGGCCGCGGCGACGGGCACGATCTGGCGAATGCCGACATCACGCGCCGCGCGGCCTGTGGCGCGGTGCCCCTCGGCGTCCAGCATATATTCACCGCCCCCAAAAGGCGCGATAAAGGCCGGAAACGACAGGCTGTGGCCTAGAAACTGGGTCGCGGTGTCCGGGCGTCCGATGCCGGCGAATAGCGGGGTTTTCCACTGCCATTTGTCGAAATCCGCGGTATTTGCACGCAAAGTCACCTCGTCGCCGGTGCCGCAGTTCAAATAGTTCCAGACCTCATCCGTGCAGGCCTCGCGCGCGGCGCGCCAGATGCCGAGGTTGGTGGTGAAACGCTCGCCCGTGGCATAGCGGTTGTCGATCGGATCAGTGTTCATGGACGCAGTCCTGCTGTTTGGCGGGCGGTGATACGGGTGCGGATTGCCTCGATGCTGGCCGAGGGTGTCGCGGCGAAAAGCTTGCGCGTATAGGCATGTTGCGGGGCGGCAAAGATATCGGTGGCGGCGCCCTCTTCGACGATCTCGCCCGCCTTCATCACGATCAACCGGTCGGCCAGATAGCGCACCACCGACAGGTCGTGGCTGATAAAGATATAGCTAAGACCCATCTCGTCCTGCAGATCGCGCAAAAGGTTCAGCACCTGCGCCTGCACCGACAGATCGAGGGCCGAGACCGGCTCGTCCAGCACGACGATTTCGGGCTGCACCATCAGGGCGCGGGCGATGACCACACGCTGACGCATCCCGCCTGACAGCATATGCGGATAGCGCCCGGCGACCTCTGGCCCAAGGCCGACGCGGCCCAGCATCGCCAGCGCCTTGTCGCGGCGCTGTGTGGGGGTGTCGTCGGTGTTCAGATAAAGCTGCTCGGTCAATGCGCTCAGGATTTTCTGGCGCGGGTTCAGCGATGAATAGGGGTTCTGGAAGACGATCTGTACCTTGCGCCGCAGATCGCGTCCCGGCTTATGCTGGCTGAGGTCGACCTTTTCGCCGCAAATGGTCAGATCGCCTTCGGTCTGCGCGTCGATCATGGTCAGAATGCGGGCAAGTGTGGATTTGCCGCAGCCGCTTTCGCCGACAACGGCCAAGGTGCGCCCGCGTTCCAGTTGCAGCGACACGCCCTTCAGCGCGCGGTTCACCTTGCGCCCACCGATCAGGCCGCCAGAAGTGTAATCGCGGATCAGCCCCTCGGCCTTCAAAACGATTTCGCCCATTACGCACCGCCTTTCATCAAGGTATCAACCGTCGGCAGGCGCAGGCCGGTAGCATTTTCGGGCAGCGCCGACAGCAGCGCGCGGGTATAGGCCTGCTGCGGACTGGAAAACAGATCCAGCACGGGCTGTTCCTCGACCTTGCGGCCTTTGTATTGCACGATGACGCGATCGGCTGTCTCGGCCACAACGCCCATGTCATGGGTGATCATGATCAGACCCATGCCCGTCTCGCGTTGCAGATCGGCCAGCAGATCAAGGATCTGCTTTTGAATCGTCACATCCAGTGCGGTGGTGGGCTCGTCCGCGATCAGCAGGCGCGGTTTGCAGGCGATGGCCATGGCGATCATCACGCGCTGGCACTGGCCACCGGACATTTGATGCGGAAAACTGTTCATGCGGGCGGCGGGGTCGGGAATACCGACGGCGTCCAGCAAGGCGATCGCGCGGGCGGCGGCATCGCGGCGTGACAGACCAAGATGCAGGCGCAGCACCTCGCAAATCTGGAAGCCGACGGTAAAGCTGGGGTTCAACGAGGATAGCGGGTCCTGAAAGATCATCGAGATGTCTTTGCCGATGATCTTGCGCCGCGCGCGGGCGGACAGGCGCAGCATATCCTGCCCGTTGAACAAAATCTGATCGGCGCGGATCACGGCGGCGGGCGGCAGTAGCCCCATCACCGCCAGCATTGATACAGATTTGCCAGACCCGCTTTCACCGACAATCGCCAGAATTTCGCCTTGATCGACGCGCAGGTCGATGCCGTCAACCGCACGCAAGACGCCCGCTGCGGTCGGAAAGGTGACTGAGAGGTTTTTGATCTCGAGCAGCGCCATGTCTCAGCCTTTCTTCAGCTTGGGGTCAAGCGTGTCGCGCAACCCATCGCCCACCAGATTGATCGCCAGCACAGTCACAAGGATCGCAAGGCCGGGAAAGGTGGCGACCCACCACGCGCGCAGGATCAGCTCGCGTGCATCTGCCAGCATGGTACCCCATTCGGGTGTTGGCGGCTGCGCGCCCATGCCCAGAAACCCCAGTGCCGCCGCATCCAGAATCGCCGTTGAAAATGACAGCGTCGCCTGCACCACAACGGGCGACATGCAGTTCGGCAAAATCGTCACAAACATCAGCCGCAGGGGGGATGCGCCCGATACGCGCAGCGCAGTGACATAGTCCTTGCCCTTTTCCGACAGCACTGCGGCGCGGGTCAGGCGCGCAAAATGCGGCTGCAGCACCAGTGCAATGGCGATCATCGCATTCGTCAAGCCCGGCCCCAGAATGGCGACCAGCACCAGCGCCAGCAGCAGCGAGGGAAAAGCAAGGATTACATCCATCACGCGCATGATGACGGTATCGACCGCGCCGCCGACGTAACCTGCCAGCAGGCCCAGGCTGACGCCGCAGATCAGCGCGATGGTGATGACCAGTAGACCCACATACAGCGAATAACGCGCGCCCCAGATCAGCCGCGACAGGATATCGCGCCCGACGGCATCGGTGCCCAGCAGAAACTCCGCACGTCCCCCCTCCAGCCAGGCGGGTGGCACAAGGAAGGCGTCGCGGTACTGTTGGATGGGCGAGTGCGGTGCAACCAGCGGCGCCAGCAGGGCCGTCAGCACAACAATGCTAAAGACGATCAGGCCCAGCACAGCGCCTTTGTTTGCGGAAAAGCCGTACCAAAAGGCACGGATCGGCCCGACGGGTTTGGGGATGGGCTGTGAAATCGTATCGGTCATGTCAGCCCCAATTATTTATGGCGGATGCGTGGATTGATGACGGCGTAAAGCACATCGACCAGCAGGTTGACGGCCATGACGATGGCCGCGATCAGCAACAGGCCGCCCTGCACCACCGGGTAGTCACGCTTGGAGATCGAATCGACCATCCACTTGCCGATGCCCGGCCATGAAAAGATCGTCTCGGTCAGGATCGCGCCGGTCAGCAGCGCGCCGATTTGCAGGCCCAGCGTCGTGACAATCGGGATCAGCGCGTTGCGCAGCGCGTGCAGGCCGACGATGCGCAGGGGCGACAAGCCCTTGGCGCGGGCGGTGCGGACATAATCCTCGCCCAGAATCTCGAGCATGGCCGAGCGGGATTGCCGCGCCAGAACGGCCATCGGGATCGTTGCCAGCACAATCGAAGGCAGGATCAGGTGCCTCACCGCCGAGGTGAATGCGCCCGTTTGTCCCGATGTCGCCGCGTCCCACAGCATAAAGCCTGTCGGGTTCGGGAAATAATACATCAAACCGATCCGGCCCGACACCGGCGTCCACCCCAGCGTGCTGGAAAACAGGATGATCAGCAGCAGTCCCCACCAGAAAATGGGCATCGAATAACCTGTGAGTGCGATGCTCATGGCGATTTGATCAAACCACGAACCGCGCTTGACCGCCGCCAGAACCCCCAATGGAATACCGATCAGCGCGGCCAAGATGACGGCGCAGATCGCAAGTTCGACCGTGGCCGGGAACAGGGCGGCGAAATCTGCAAGGACAGGCTTTTTCGTCACCAATGAGGTGCCAAAATTGCCCGTCAGAACATCGCCCAAATAACTGAAATACTGCACCAGTATGGGGCGGTCATAGCCGAACTGGGCCATCAACTGGGCATGGCGTTCGGGGGTCAAGCCCCGCTCTCCGGCCATAAGCATGACGGGATCGCCCGGAAGAATGCGGACGAAGCCAAACGAGACGATCGTGATCCCGATCAAAACGGGGACGATCACGATCAGCTTACGGAACAAAAAGCGGAGCATGACGGCAGGTTGTCCTTAGGCTTCGCGCACGGCGGCGACGGTCGCGATCTCGATCAGGCGGCGCGGATCGCCTAAGTCATTCACCCCGATCGTCGCGCGTGTCGGCAGGTCGATGCCGTCCAGCCAAGCCAGCCAGACTTTGTTCATCGCCTCTTTTTGGGTCATGTCGGTGACATAGATGCGGGCCTGCAGCAGCAAAGTCTTGTCCGAATTGCAATCTGCCAGCAGCTTGTCCAGCTTATCACAGATTTCTTGGGTCTGGCCGGCCATATCTTGTGACAGATCATGCGCGGCATGGCCGCTGATATACAGCGTATCATTATGCTGGACGGCGCCATGCAAATGGGCGGACTTACGGAAGTGTTTGATCATGCTTTTACTTTCAGTTCTGTGGAGCATAGGGGGCGACCGGCACTTCGGTCTGCTTGCCTGTCAGGACGTCGGCCAGCAGCTTGCCCGCGAACGGCCCGATCGAGATGCCCCCCGCGCCAAGGCCATTGGCGAGCGACAGCCCGGGGGCACCTGGGACGCGGCCGAAAATCGGCTTGATCGTGGGGCCGGCAGGACGAAAGCCGATGCGCGTTTCGATAATCTCGGCATGGGCAAGGCCGGGGGCGATGGCCATGCCGGCCTCGAGCACGCTGGCCTGACCTGTGGCGGTGACGCGATAGTCAAAGCCGGAATCAACCTCGCGCGTCGCGCCGACGACAATGCGGCTGTCGTCAAAGGCCAGCATATAGTGACTGGTCATCGGCAGCAGCACCGGCCATTGCGCGGTTTGGACACCGGCAAGGCGCAGATGGACGATCTGGCCTTTTTGCGGCTTGACCGGATGATCGACACCCAGCGGCGCCAGAATTTGCGAGGCCCATGCCCCGCCTGCGACGATCACCTCGTCCGCCGTATGCAGCGTCCCCGATCCGTCACGTACGGCAGTGCCCTCTGGGCCTTGTACCAATGTCACGTAATCATTGCTGAATTCCGCCCCCAGCGCGATGGCCTGACGCACCATCGCCGCCGATAGCAGGCGGGCGTCCACCCGTGCGCCGCCGGGAATGAACCAGGCCTCTAACCCGTCTTTCAGGACCGGAAATAGCGCTTGGGCGTCCTTTGGCGACAACAGGCGGACATCACCGGCCTCGGGCGCGGTGGCGGCGCGACGGGCAATGCGCGCGCCGGCGGCCTTGAAATCATCCGCGTTTTGCGAGGTGACCAGCGCGCCAACTTTGCGATAGCCCAGATCCGTCTCGCCCGCGCCGTTCAGATCGGCGATCAGCGTGTCATAAAATCGCGCACCTGCGGCATACATTTCGTACCATGCAGGCTCTTCGATCTGGGTGGCCCAGGGGCAAACAATGCCTGCGCCCGCCATGGTGGCTTTGCCATTATGGGCAAAGTCGAAAATCTTAACCTGAACGCCGCGACGGGCCAGTTGCAGGGCGGTACTGGCCCCGAACATGCCCGCGCCAATGACAATAGCGCGCATCTTTGTTCCTTCGTATTGAATGTGCGGCGGACGCTGGGCCCGCCGCAACACGGGGTTATTCGACCGTGACGCCAGACATGCGGCTCGAGCCGAAGATCGCGGGCGTAAAGCCATTGACCGACGTCGAGACAGCCATCAATTGGTCTGCGCCGCCGAACATAACCGCCGCCACATCGTCATAAAGGATGTGCTGCGCCTGCAGATACAGTGCCTCGCGTTCAGATTGATCGGTGATCTCGCCAGCGGCCTGCATGACGGCGTTGAATTCGGCGTTGCACCAGTGGCCGATATTCGACGGGCTGGGCGTGCCTTCGGCGTTACAGGTAAAGTAGTTGTTCGGGATCTGGCTGGGATCGGGAAAGTCATAGATGCCGCCGAACATGCCGACCTCGGCCTCGAACGCGCGCGAGCGCTGGATATACTCGGCCCATTCATAGGTGACGATCTCGGCATTCACGCCGATGGCGGCCCAATCGGCCTGGATCATTTCCGCTGCGCGGCGACCGTTGGGCATATAGGGGCGCGAGACAGGAACGGCCCAGATCTGCGTGGTAAAGCCATCGGCAAAACCCGCATCGGCCAGCAGTTGTTTGGCCAATTCCGGATCATAAGCATAGGGCGCAAGATCGGTTGCCGATCCCCAGAAGGCAGGCGGCACCACAGCGCCGGTCAGATGGCCCATGCCGTTGAACACCGTCTCGACCAGGGGTTCCATATTGATCGCATGGGCCAGCGCCTGACGGACGCGGATATCTTGGAATTTGTCGATGGTCTGGTTGAAAGTGATGAAGCCCGAGGAGGCGACCTGCGCAGGCACCAGCTCGACCGTCTCGCTTGCGTCGATCAGCGGCGCATCGGCAAGGTTCGGATAATAGGAAATCGCGCATTCACCCGCCAGCGCGCGCTGCACACGGACCGAGGCATCGGCGCTGATCGCCATGATGATCGCATCGACCATGGGCGTGTTTTCAGCAATGCCGGCCGCCTCGCCCCATGTGTCATGGAAAGGGATCAGGCGCACAATGGCGTCCGTTTGATAGGCCTGTAGCTGGAACGGGCCCGTACCGATGGGCTCGCGGTCAAATGCATCGGGGGTGCCCGCGGCTTGCAGCACATCGGCATATTCGGCCGAGGTCATCGCGATCGAGCCATGCGCCATAATGCCGATGAATGGCGCAAGCGGCGCGGTCAGGGTGAAGGCGACGGTGTAGTCGTCGATTTTTTCAACGCCGGCCAGCGCATCGGCCAGTTTGGTGTTGAAGGTGATATAGCTGCCGCCGCTGACAGAATGGTAGGGGTGGGCCTCATCCATCATGCGGGCAAAGGTGAACACCACATCATCGGCGTTGAAATCGCGTGTGGGGGTAAAGGCGTCGTTCGACTGCCACTGCACACCTTGGCGCAGGTGGAACGTATAGGTCAGCCCATCGTCGGATACATCCCAGCTTTCCGCCAGCGCAGGCTGGATATTCGCGCCGCCCCGTTCGACCGCGACCAGGTTGTCATAGATCTGGCCCAGCACGGTCGAGGTGGTGCCGCTGCTGGTCAGTTGCGGGTTGAAAATCTCGGGTGCGCCTTCAAGGCATACCGTAAGTGTGCCAGCAAAAGCGGGGCTGGACAGGGCAAGCAGCGCAGCGGCCGCGGCGAAAGAGGTCTTCATGTGGTGCTCCCTGAGCGTTGCGACTTTTATTATGTCCCAGGCCTTGGCTGCTGGCTGGGTTTGTCTTGGTAAAACCATTTCCTTGGGCTATGATATGATTGTCAAATGCGAAATCAGCCAAGCAATATAACCAAAGGATATGATGCGCCGTGAATATCCGTCAGCTTGAAGCATTTCACGCCGTTATGGAGACAGGCTCGGCCACCCGCGCGGGCGAGCGTCTGGGCATTACCCAGCCCGCCATTTCCAAACTGATGAAATCTTTGGCAGACGAATGCGGATTCGTGTTGTTCCAGCGCCGCGGCGGCCAGCTTGTCCCGACGCGCGAAGCGCAGCTATTGGGATTGGAAGTTGCGCGGCTTTTCTCTGGCAGTCGCCGTGTGGCCGAGTTTATTCAGGCAATTCGTACCAATCAGGTGGGCGAGGTTTCATTGGCCGCGCCGCCCGCCCTTGCCACGCGATATCTGCCGCAGATCCTTGCGTCCGAGATCCGCGACCTCAGCGACTTACACTTGCAGATCATGTCGCGGTCGTCGCCGCAGATCATTGATCTGGTCGCGGCGGGGCAGTTGGACATTGGTCTGAGTTCGATGGCCGTCGATCATCCAGATATCGAGGTCGAGCATGTCCGCAGCTTTGCCCTGGTCTGTTTGCTGCCCTTTGGCCATCCTTTGGGTGCAAAACCCGCGTTGGATATCGAGGACCTGCGCGAGCAGCCGTTTATCTCGCTGCCGACGGGCGATTGCACGTTTAGTAATACCAGCCGCGCCTTTAAAGTGAACGGCGTCTCTGTCTCGCGCCGGATCGAGGCGCCGCATTCGGAAACCGCCGCGCTGATGGTGGCGAACGGAATTGGCCTGACCATCGTGCCGCCCTTTGCCGGCATCGAATTCGACGCGCAGCGCGTGCTGCGCCGGGCCATTCGTCCGGTCGAGCATTTGGATATCTGGATGCTAAAGCGCCGTAATCGCCCGATTTCTATGGCGGCCGATATGATCCGCGCGCAAATCCTGCGCACCTTGCGCGCCATCGACGAAGAGCCATTGGCACAGCCCAGCGTCTCATTGGCCAGCGTCTCATTGGCCAGCTAGTCGCGCTTCATCCTCTCGTCTCCTTTGGCATTCGGGCAGGCGCCGTCCTGCTTTGCCTTGATTTTTGCCATACTAATATTTCACTTTCTTAAAATTGAAATATTAGTATTCTACTTATAGCGGCGAGGAGGCTGCTGATTCGTAGGGGGATGTCAGCGAGATGGAGAGGAAGGCGCGCACGATTGGCGGCATTTCCGAAGTGTCGCGTACGCGCGCACAAGCGCCACGGACCGCTGATCTGATCTATCGCGATCTGCATCGCGACATTGTTTCGATGCGACTCAAGCCCAACAGCAAGCTGTCGGAAAAGGAACTGAGCGAGCATTTCGGTGTCTCGCGCACGCCTTTGCGCGAGGCGATCCAGCGGCTGGCCGAGGATGGTCTGGTCGCCGTCTTTCCGCAGGCTGGCACCTTTGTTGCACCTATTCCCGTGCGGCTGTTGATGGAATCGATCCTGATCCGCCGCGCGCTGGAAGTTGTGATCGCGCAGACCGCGACGGAAATGGCCGTGGCGCAGGATATCCGCGACATCGACGCCAATCTGGCCGAGCTGGAGGGGGCGGTGAACGCGGGCGATCTGGGGGAATTCCACCGGATCGACAGCGAATTCCACCGGCTGATCGGGCGCATATCGGGCCTTGGGACGGTGTCGAATACGATTGAACATGTGCGCGCGCAGATCGACCGCTATCGGCTGATGACCCTGCCGCAGGCCGGGCGTTTGACGCGCGTCATTACCGAACACCGCGCCGTGCGCGATGCCGCGCGGGCGGGCGAGGCGATGGCCTTTCATATCGGCCAAATGCTGGATGAGGTTGAGGCGCTTCAGCACCTCGATCGGGATTATTTCTACGACGACAGGGAATAGCGGGCAGGTTTACGCCGCATGGACCTTGGGAGGGGGCACATGAGCGAAGCAATTGATATCAGACATAATGTTCATCCGGAAATGGCAAAGGCACTCGATGCCGAGGGGCTGCGCCGCCATTTTCTGATCGCGGATCTTTTCCGCATGGGCGAGGTGCGGATGACCTATTCGCATATCGACCGGCTGATCGTCGCAGGCGCGATGCCAGCAGATACTGCGTTGGCCTTGCCGACCCCAAAAGCGGTCGGACAGACGCGCTTTTTTGATAACCGCGAAGGCGGCGTTATCAATATCGGCGGCGCGGGCCGCGTGATTGTCGATGGCGCGGCGCATGATCTGCACGGCGAGACCGCCCTTTATATCGGGCGCGGCACGGCCGAGGTGCAGTTCGAAAGCACTGATCCTGCGCACCTTGCGCAATTCTACATGATCTCGACCCCCGCGCATAAAGACCTGCCGACCCGCCGCGTGACGGCGGATCAGGCGAACCGATTGAATTTGGGCGAGGTTGCGACCGCGAACAAACGCACCATTTTGCAATTCCTGCATCCTGATGTGATCGAAACCTGTCAGTTGACGATGGGCATGACCCGTCTTGAGGCCGGCAGTGTCTGGAACACCATGCCCGCCCATACGCATGACCGCCGCTCCGAGGTCTATCTGTATTTCGGCCTGCCCGAAGGCCAGCGCGTCTTTCACCTGATGGGCGAGGGGCATGAGACCCGCCATATCGTGACCGGCAATGGCGAGGCGATCCTGTCGCCCTCGTGGTCGATCCATGCGGGGGCGGGCACCTCGGCCTATGCGTTCATCTGGGCCATGGGCGGCGACAACAAGAATTTCACCGACATGGACCATATTAAAATCGAGGATCTGAAATGAGTGCCAATCCGCTGTTTGATCTGACAGGCAAAGTGGCTGTTGTCACCGGCGCCAATACCGGCATCGGGCAGGGCATTGCCATCGCCTTGGCGGGGGCGGGGGCAGATGTTGTGCTGGTCGGACGTTCGCCCATGGATGACACGCGCAGCCAGTTGCAGGGCTTTGGCACCCGCGTCCACGAGATCCGCGCCGATCTGTCCTCGACCGCGCCCCTGGCCGGGATCGTCGACGAGGTTGTCAGCAAGCTGGGCGGCGTCGATATTTTGGTGAACAACGCGGGCATCATCCGGCGCGCCGATGCGGTCGATTATACCGAGGCTGACTGGGATGCGGTGATCGACACCAACCTCAAGTCGCTGTTTTTCCTCAGCCAAGCCGCCGGTCGCCATATGCTGGCCAAGGGCGCGGGCAAGATCATCAATATCGCATCGCTGCTGTCGTTTCAGGGCGGCATCCGCATTCCCGCCTATACTGCATCCAAAAGCGGTGTCGCGGGGCTGACGCGCCTTTTGGCCTGCGAATGGGCCGCCAAGGGCGTCAATGTGAACGCCATCGCACCGGGCTATTTCGTGACGAATAATACCGAGGCCCTGCGCGCGGATGCCGATCGCAACGCCGCCATTTTGGGCCGTATTCCGGCGGGCCGCTGGGGCAAGCCCGGCGATATCGGCGGGGCGGCCGTATTCCTTGCCTCGCAGGCGTCGGATTATGTCGATGGCGTTGTGCTGCCGGTCGATGGGGGTTGGCTGGCGCGCTAGGCGAAATCGGCAGCAGAGGGGAGGTCTGCAACGATGAGTTATCAGTTCAACTTTGCTGCACTTGTACCCTATTGGCCGGATTTCATCTCTGGCGCTTGGGTCACGTTGCAGCTGACGGTCGGCGCCGTCATTTTCGGGATGGTGATCGGTGTTCTATGCGCCATCGCGCGGCGTTCGCGCTTTGTTGCGCTGCGATCGGTGGCCGGGGTCTATGTCGAGACGGTGCGCAATACGCCGTTCATCGTGCAGATCTTTTTCCTGTTCTTTGGCATGTCATCTGTTGGCGTGCGGATGCCGATCATGGTCGCCGCAATTTTCGCACTGGTGGTCAATGTCGGTGCCTATACGGCCGAGATCATCCGTGCCGGCATGGACGCCATTCCCAAAGGCCAGATCGAGGCCGCCGAGGCGCTGGGCCTGTCACAGTTCCAGATCTATCGCGACATCATCCTGATGCCCGCGATTGAAAAGGTCTATCCGGCGCTGACCAGCCAGTTCGTGCTGATGATGCTGACGACCTCGATCTGTTCGCAAATCTCGGCCGAAGAGCTGACGGGGGTGGCGAATAATATCCAGTCCAACACTTTCCGCAGTTTCGAAACCTATATCGTGATTGGCCTGTTCTACATCGGGATCACGCTGATGATGCGCTTTGGGTTCTGGCTGATCGGGCTTTACGCCTTCCCGCGTCGCCGCGTCATGGGTGGGGTGTGATATGCAGACCTTTGGAACAGGACATTTCATCTACCTGCTGAACGGGCTGTGGTGGACAATCATCTTGTCTGCGCTGGCGATGTCGCTGGGCAGTATCGCAGGTTTCATCGTCATGCTGGGACGCATTTCGCGCCGCAAATGGCTGGTGCGCCTTAGCGGGACATGGGTGCAGATCATCCAAGGGACGCCGCTGCTGATCCAGATGTTCATCATCTATTTCGGTCTGGGTGTGGTCGGCATTTCGGTGCCCGCGCTGGCGGCGGCGGCGATTGCGACGATGATCTATGCCTCGGCTTATCTTGGCGAGATCTGGCGCGGCTGCGTGCAATCCATTGCCAAAACCCAGTTCGAGGCCGCCGAATCCATGGGGCTGACCCGCTGGCAGGCGCTGCGCGATGTGATCTTGCCGCAGGCCATGCGCATCGCCACCCCGCCCACCGTGGGTTTCACGGTGCAGCTGATCAAAAATACCTCGCTGGCCTCGGTCGTCGGATTTTTGGAACTGACGCGCGCGGCGCAGGTCATCAACAACTCGCTGTTCGAACCCTTCTTGGTCTTTGGGATCGCGGCGGCGCTGTATTTCGCGGTTTGCTACCCGCTGTCGCTGTGGAGCCGCAATCTGGAAAGGAAACTCAATGTCGGTCGCCGTTAAGCTGGATAATGTGGTCAAACGTTATGGCGCCCTTGAGGTGCTGAAGGGTGTCTCGTTCGATATCAAGGCGGGCGAGGTCGTGGCGCTGATCGGCGCATCGGGATCGGGAAAGTCGACCGCGCTGCGCTGTATCAACCGGCTCGAGCAGATCCAGGGCGGAACGATCGAGGTGTGCGGCCGCGCGGTGAATGACGACAAGGTCGACCTGCGCGCGCTGCGCCAGGACGTCGGCATGGTGTTCCAGCAATACAATCTGTTCCCGCATATGACCGTGGGCGAGAATGTCATTCTGGCCCTGCGCCGCGTGAAAAAGATCAGCCGCGCTGATGCGGTGCAGATCTCGCGCAAGGTGCTGGATCAGGTCGGCCTGCTGGAAAAGATCGACAATTACCCCGAACAGCTTTCGGGCGGCCAGCAACAGCGCGTCGCCATCGCACGGTCTTTGGCGATGCAGCCAAAGGTCATGCTGTTCGACGAAGTGACATCCGCGCTGGACCCGCGCCTGACAGGCGAAGTGCTGCGCGTGATGGAGGATCTGGCCAAAGGCGGCATGACGATGGTGGTTGTCACGCATGAGATGGGCTTTGCCCGTCGCGCCGCCGACCGGGTGATCTTCATGCATCACGGCAACATTCATGAGGAGGGTGATGCCGCGATTCTGAATGCCCCAACCACGCCTGAACTGCGTGAATTTCTGGAGCATGACCTGAACTAACGTGCCGACCCAAGCCGGTCAGGAGGGACCGGATCAACAGGAGGAGAAAGTTATGAAAATCAATCGTCGTATTGCCCTTTTGGCGATGACTGCCGGCATGTCGCTGGGTCTTGCCATGCCCGCCGCCGCCGATCTGGCCGAAATCCGCGAACGCGGTGTGATCCGTATCGCCGTGGCGATGGGTATCCCGCAATATTCCTATATCGACAGCAATATGCAGCCCGCCGGCTCGGATGTGGAAACCGCCCGTATGCTGGCCGAGGATCTGGGTGTCGCGCTGGAGCTGGTCGAGATTACCAACGCCGCCCGCGTGCCGACCATTCAGACCGACAAGGCCGATCTGGTCGTCTCGGCGCTGGGCATTACGGATGAGCGTCGCCAGGCGATCGACTTCTCGGTGCCCTATGCCACGCTGGCACTGGTTGTGGCCGCGCCTGCCGATATCGACATCAGCGATTATGCCGATCTGACCGGCAAGCGCATCGCGCTGACCCGCGCCACCACCAACGATCAGGATATCACTGCCAACACCACCGGCGCCGAAATCCTGCGGTTCGAGGATGACGCCACGCTGATCACGTCGGTCATTTCGGGTCAGGTGGATATCATCTCGAGCCAGTCCGCCGTCATCGGCGGCATCAACGAGCGTCGCCGTGGCGGCCCGCTCGAGATCAAATTCATCCAGCGCGAGACCAACCTTGGCATTGGTCTGGCCAAGGGTAACCCCGAACTGCTGGCCTGGGTCGATGAATGGGTTGTCACCAACTTTGACAACGGTCGCCTGCGCGAGGTGTTCACCACCTATCAGCACCGCGATCTGCCCGACGATCTGACCTCGCGCTGATCTCACTTGGGGGCGCGGCTTTGCGCCCCCACTCTCCCTTTTTCAACGGATATTCGCGATGAAAGCGGTCTTTTACACCGGTGATAAGTCTTTTGAGCTGCGCGAGATTGCGCGCCCAGATCCCGCCGCGGGCGAGGTCGAGATCGCCGTCGCCTATAATGGCATTTGCGGCACCGATCTGCATGCCTATCACGGCGCGATGGATGCGCGGATCGGCCATAACCGCGTGCTGGGCCATGAAATGTCGGGCCGCGTCGCGCGCCTTGGCGCGGGTGTGACGGGTCTGGCTGTTGGGCAGCCCGTCGTGATCCGCCCGCTGAAACCCTGCGGTGATTGTCCCGCGTGCAATGCGGGGCTTTCGCATATCTGCCACAAGCTGAAATTTCTTGGCCTCGATACCGATGGCGCTTTGCAGGATTACTGGTCGGTGCCTGCCTATGCGGTGCATCCGCTGCCCGAAACCGTGCCGCTGGACCACGCCGCGCTGGCCGAGCCGGTCGCCGTGGCGGCCCATGATGTGCGCCGCAGCCGCCTTGCTGCGGGCGAGTTTGCGCTGGTCATCGGTGGCGGCCCCATTGGTCTGCTGATCGCCATGGTGGCGCGCCACGCGGGCGCGCGTGTGCTCATCTCCGAGGTGAACCCGCTGCGGATCGGCATCGCGCAAGAGATGGGCTTTGACGTCGTGAACCCGCGCGAGGCAAATGTCATCGACACCGTGAACGCCGCTACCGGGCAAAAGGGCGCGGATGTGGTATTCGAAGTGTCGGGCACGGTGGCTGGGGTCGAGTTGATGACCGATGTCGCCGCATCGCGCGGGCGGATCTGTATGGTGGCCATCCACACGACCCGCCCCCAGGTCGACCTGTTCCGCTTTTTCTGGCGCGAGCTAGAGCTGATCGGCGCCCGCGTTTACGAGGCCGAGGATTTCGACACCGCCATCGACCTGATTGCGACCGGCGTCGTCGATGCGGGCCGCATGATCACCGATGTGCAGGACCTCTCGCAAGTCGGCGCAGCTTTTGCGGCGCTGGACGGCAATGCGAAGGCCATGAAAAGCCTGATCCGCATCAGCGGCTAGGCGGCCACGCGGGAACAGGCGGGTGGTGTGGCGCGCACAAGCGGGGACCGCACCATTCCATGACAGCGCCCGCAGACGCAAAGCGCGATCCGTTCCCCGCGGGCGGGTCGCGTTTTAGATTGATTTGGCCATATTGATGCCCGTCACGCGAAAGCCGCCCCGCTCATAGACATGTTTGGCGCGCGCATTGTCGCCCGCAACGCGTAGCTTGATCTGTTTAAAGCCTAGCGCGGCCATATCATCCTCGAAACGGGCGAGGGCGGCTTTGCCAAGGCCACGGCCCTGAAACGCGGGCAGGATGCCGAAATCGTAAATGAATACGGATTGGGCCTCGGTGTCTGGCTTGCACCACAGATAGCCGACGTGATCCTCGCCCTTAGCCGTGCGGTCAAAGATACAAAACAGGATATGTCCCGCGGTCTGCGGGCCGTGCGGCAGGCTATGGGCAATCTCGCGCTGGGCCTGCGCGGCCGCATCCACAAGGGTCAGCCCATAATTCGCCGCGATCTCGGCGGCGTAATCCGGGATGAAGTAATCCAGATAGGCTTGATACTCGGGTTCAAGCATTTTGCGCAGTGATATCATTTTGGCGGTCCCTAACTGGCGGCGTGTGATTCCCGAATAATGTGCAGGATGAAGGATCGCCGCAGCTTTCCAAGGCTTTGATCCGCAAAAGAATAAGGGCCTAGACATCGCTGTCTAAGCCCTTGAATTCTTTGGTGAGCCGGCTGGGGGTCGAACCCAGGACCTACTGATTAAAAGTCAGTTGCTCTACCAACTGAGCTACCGGCTCTCCGTGTTGGGGCTAATAGGGGGAGTGCGCGGGGGGGTCAACCCATGAAATGCATGTTACCATGCGGCAGCTATGGATTTACCACGTAAAACGCACTAGATGACGCGAATGCAAAGCAATTCGGATACCGGCCTGCCGTTCATGAAGATGCACGGGTTGGGCAATGACTTCGTTGTCATGGATGAGCGGGGCCTTCCCCCGCGCGTCACGCCCGCGCTTGTCGCGGCCTTGGCGGATCGCAATCGCGGGGTCGGCTTCGACCAGATGGCGATTATCACCGATGGCGGCAATGCCGACCTGCATCTGACCTTCTTTAATGCCGATGGCAGCCCGTCGGCGGCTTGCGGCAATGCCACGCGCTGCATTGCCCGCTATGAGATGGATCGCACCGGCAAGACCAGCCTGACCATCACCACCGATCGCGGTGTCCTTTTGGCGCGCGAGGAAGGCAACGGCCTCACCTCGGTCAATATGGGGCATCCGATGACCGACTGGGACGAGATCCCGCTGGCCGAGGATGTGGACACGCTTGCGCTGCCGATCCTAGGCGCGCCGACTGCGACCAGCATGGGCAATCCGCATTGCACCTTTTTTGTCGATGATGTGATGGCCATTGATCTGGCCGCCATCGGCCCCACCATCGAACACCACCCGCTGTTCCCCGAGCGCACCAATGTGCAATTCGCGCAAGTCATTGGCGAGGATCGCATCCGTATGCGCGTGTGGGAGCGCGGCACCGGGATCACGCTGGCCTCTGGATCGTCGTCCTGTGCGACGGCGGTGGCGGCTTACCGTCGTGGCCTGACGCGGGCCAAGGTGGAAATCGTGTTGGACGGCGGCAGCCTGCAGGTCGAATGGCGCGATGATGGGGTCTGGATGACGGGGCCAACGATGCACGCCTTTAACGGCGTGCTGACGCAGCAATTTCTGGATAGCCTGTAATGGATCAGAACGCGCCGATTTTTGCGACACTCGGCTGTCGCCTAAATGCCTATGAAACCGAGGCGATGAAGGATCTGGCCGCCCGCGCGGGCGTGTCCGGCGCCGTCGTGGTGAATACCTGCGCCGTCACATCCGAGGCCGTGCGCAAGGCCCGCCAAGAGATCCGCAAGCTACGGCGCGAGCATCCCGACAAAAAGATCATCGTCACCGGCTGCGCCGCCCAGACCGAGCCCGAGACCTTTACCGCCATGGGCGAGGTCGATTTCGTCATCGGCAACACTGAAAAGATGAAGCCCGAGACTTGGGCCGCGATGGCACCCGATCTGATTGGCCGCACCGAACCCGTGCAGGTCGATGATATCATGTCGGTCAAGGAAACCGCCGGTCACCTGATCGACGGCTTTGGCACGCGCGCCCGCGCCTATGTGCAGGTGCAAAACGGCTGTGACCACCGCTGCACGTTCTGCATCATCCCCTATGGCCGCGGTAATTCCCGTTCGGTGCCTGCGGGCGTCGTCGTCGATCAGATCAAGCGTCTGGTGGATCGCGGCTATAACGAGGTGGTGCTGACCGGTGTCGATCTGACCTCGTGGGGCGCTGATCTGCCTGCGACGCCGCGCCTTGGCGATCTGGTCATGCGGATTCTAAAGCTGGTGCCGGATCTGCCGCGCCTGCGCATTTCATCTATCGATTCGATCGAGGCGGATGAGATGCTGATGCAGGCCATCGCGACCGAACAGCGCCTGATGCCGCATCTGCATTTGTCGTTGCAGGCGGGCGATAATATGATCCTGAAACGGATGAAGCGCCGCCACATGCGCGAAGACGCCATCCGCTTTTGTGAAGAGGCGCGCGTTTTGCGCCCCGACATGACCTTTGGCGCCGATATCATCGCCGGCTTTCCGACCGAGACCGAGGCGATGTTCGAAAATTCGCTAAAGCTGGTGCAAGATTGTGGCCTGACATGGCTGCATGTCTTCCCCTATAGCCCGCGCAAGGGCACGCCCGCCGCGCGGATGCCGCAGGTGAACGGCAATGCCATCCGCGAACGTGCCGCGCGTCTGCGCGTGGCGGGCGATGCGCAGGTGGCAGTGCATCTGGCGCAGCAACAGGGCGTGCAGCATCGTGTGTTGATGGAAAACGCCCGTATGGGCCGCACCGCGCAATTCACCGAGGTCATTTTCGACAGTGATCAGCCCGAGGGGCAGATCGTGAATGCTGAGGTCATGGGCATCGCGGGCAATCAATTGACGGCCCGCGCGCTGTAATCAGGCCTGATCGCGTTTCAGATCCCAGATCATGATCGCGAAAATCACCATGCCAACCGCATACATGATGGCGGCGACATAACCGGTCGAGGGCAGGCCCCAGCCGGCCGCCAGCGCCATGCCCGCAAACAGCGGCCCCAGCGCGTTGGCCATATTGAACGAGGCATGGTTCATCGCCGCGGCCAGCGTCTGCGCATCGCCCGCGACATTCATCAGCCAGGTCTGCATGACGGTCGAGAAGGACGAGAAAGCGCCGATCAGGAACAGCACCAGCACCACCGACCAGATATTGCCTGTCGCACTGGGATAGATCAGTTGCAGCACAAAAGACGCGCCAAGGATGGTCCATCCCGTACCGATCAGCGATTTATCGGCCAGCTTGCCGATGACCAGCGTGCCCAGCGTCATGCCGATTCCCATCAACGCAAAGACCAGCGGCACCATGCGCTCGGGCATCTGGGTGACTTCGACCAGCGTCGAGGCCGCATAGGTATAGGTCGCAAAATACCCGCCAAAGCCGACAGCACCACTGAGGAGCGCCAGCAGGACCTTGCGGTTTTTCAGTGCCGATAGCTCGCTCAGGGGGTTCGCGGCTTTGTTCGGCTTGTCCTGCGGCGCAAGCGACAGGATCAGCACAGCCGTCAACAGCGCCAGCGCGCCCACGATCGCGATACCCCAGCGCCAGCCGATGGTTTGGCCCATCAGGTTCGCAGCCGGCACACCGACCACCGTCGCGACGGTCAGGCCGGTAATCACCAGCGAAATCGCGAAAGAGCGTTTCTCATAGGGCACCAGTGACGCCGCCAGCAGCATCGCGACGCCAAAATACGCGCCATGGGGCAGGCCCGCGAAAAACCGCGCGACGATCATCAGTTGATAGGTTGGCGCCACGGATGCTGCTAGGTTCGCAATGGCATAAAACGCCATCAGCGCGACCAACAGGATGCGCTTTGACATTTGCGCGCCCAGCACGGCCAAAATCGGCGCGCCGATCACGACGCCAAGCGCATAAGAGCTGATCGCATGCGAAGCCTCGGCCTCGGAGATGCCAAAGTTCAGCGCGTAATAGGGCAGCAGGCTCATGGCGGCGAATTCGGCAGTGCCGATGGAAAAGCCGCCCATCGCAAGGGCAAAGATAATGATTCCGACCGGCACTTTACGGCCGGCAACTAATGTTGCGCTCAAGGCGGTCCTCATGGATGAAATGCGTGAAATGGACCGCCAGCAGCAGCCTTGCCCCCGTGATCTTGCAATCAGGGGGCAGGTGCAAGCGTAAATGTGTCGCAGATATTCCGCGTTAAGCGCGCCGTTCCAGCAGGGCAACACCCAGTGCAGACAGCACTTTATTGGCGATATCATTCGCGTTCAGACCTGCGACATCATACATGTCGCGGGGGTTGGCCTGATCGATAAAGATATCCGGCAGCACCATCGAGCGGAATTTCAATCCGTGATCGAACACGCCAGCCTCGGCCAAAAGCTGGGCGACATGGCTGCCAAATCCGCCAATTGCACCCTCTTCGATGGTGATCAGAACCTCGTGCTCGCGCGCAAGGCGCAGGATCATGTCGCGGTCGAGCGGTTTGGCAAAGCGGGCATCGGCGATGGTGGGGGTGATGCCGCGGGCCGATAGCAGCTCGGCGGCGGCCTCAGCCTCGGACAGGCGGGTGCCAAATGACAAGATCGCGACGCGCGCGCCGGCCTGCGTGATGCGGCCCTTGCCGATTTCCAGCGGCTGGGCGTCGGCGGGGATCTCGACGCCCACACCTTCGCCGCGCGGAAAGCGGAAGGCGATGGGGCCGTCGTTATGTTGCGCGGCGGTTGCGACCATACGCACCAGTTCCGCCTCGTCGGCGGCGGCCATGACGACCATGCCGGGCAGGTTCGCCATAAAGGCGATGTCAAACGCCCCCGCATGGGTCGCGCCATCGGCGCCCACTAAACCCGCACGGTCGATCGCGAACCGCACCGGCAGGCGCTGGATCGCGACATCATGCACGACCTGATCATAGCCGCGCTGCAAGAACGTCGAATAGAGCGCGCAGAACGGTTTCATTCCGCCCGCCGCAAGACCGGCAGCAAAGGTCACCGCATGTTGTTCGGCGATGCCCACGTCGAAACAGCGATCCGCAAAGCGCACCATGAATTTATCAAGGCCGGTTCCATCGGGCATGGCGGCGGTGATCGCGACGATGCGGCTGTCTTTTTCCGCCTGCTCGATCAGCGCATTGGCAAAGACCGAAGTATAGCTGGGCGCATTCGATTTGACCTTGGCTTGCTCGCCCGTGACCACATCGAATTTGCCGACGCCGTGACCCTTGTCGCGGGCCGCTTCGGCGGGGGCATAGCCCTTGCCCTTTTGCGTGATCGCATGGATCAGTACGGGGCCGGTGGCGCGGTCATGGACGGTACGCAGCACGGCCAGCAGTTGTTCCATATCGTGCCCGTCGATGGGACCAAGATAGGAAAAGCCGAGCTCCTCGAACATCGTACCGCCGACGGTCATGTGTTTGAGCATTTCCTTGGCGCGTTTCGCGCCTTCGCGCAGCGGCTCGGGCAGCATGTTCACTGCGCCCTTGGCGGCGGCTTTCAGATCCTGGAACGGCCCGCCCGCGTAAAGGCGCGACAGATAGCTGGACAGCGCGCCCACCGGCGGGGCGATCGACATCTCGTTATCGTTCAGGATGACGAACATGCGCTTTTTCAGATCGCCCGCGTTGTTCATCGCCTCGAATGCCATGCCGGCACTCATCGAGCCGTCGCCGATAATGGCAATCGTGTCGCCAATCGCGCCCTCGGGCGTCGCGCCGCCCAGATCGCGCGCCACGGCAAAGCCAAGTGCGGCGGAAATCGAGGTCGAGCTATGCGCCGCCCCAAACGGGTCATAGGGCGATTCGCTGCGTTTAGTGAAACCCGACAGCCCGTCCTTTTGCCGCAAGGTGCGGATGCGGTCGCGCCGCCCGGTCAGGATCTTGTGTGGATAAGATTGGTGGCTGACATCCCAGATGATCTTGTCGCGCGGCGCATCAAACACCGCATGGAGGGCAACGGTCAGCTCGACCACGCCAAGGCCCGCGCCCAAATGCCCGCCGGTTTCGCTGACGGCAGAAATCGTCTCGGCCCTGAGTTCACCCGCCAGACGCACAAGATCGGCGTCCGAAAGGCGCTTCAAATCGGCGGGGGAGGACACGCGGTCCAGCAGCGGGGTCGATGGGCGGGGGATATCGGTCATGGGCCTAGCCTGTCAGTTCTGCCGCGTGATGACAAATTGCGCGGTCTCGCGCAATGTCGCAGCGGTGGCGCCATAGGGGATCAACGCCGCGTCGGCGGTTTGCAGCAGGGCCAGCGCCTGATCCTTGGCGCCTTGCAGCCCCAGCAGCGAGACAAAGGTCGCCTTGCCAGCGGCGGCATCTTTTTGCACGGCTTTGCCCATTGTGGCAGCACTTCCCTCGACATCCAGAATGTCGTCGGTGATCTGAAAGGCAAGGCCGATGGCATCGCCAAAGGCGCGCAATGGGGCAGCATCCGCGCCCGCCATTACCGCGCCTGCGCTGGCCGACCATGTGATCAATGCGCCGGTCTTGCCACGTTGCAGTGCGATGATCTGGTCAAGGGACAGGGGCCGCGCCGCGGTTTCAGCGGCGATATCCGCCTCTTGCCCGCCGACCATGCCGTGGATGCCCGCCGCACGCGCGAAACCTGCCAGCAGCGTGACGCGGGCGCTATCGGGCAGAGCCGCCGTTGCGATCAGTTCAAACCCCAGGCTTTGCAGCGCATCCCCCGCCAGCAGCGCGGTGGCCTCGTCCCATTGGCGGTGAACGGTGGGGCGGCCCCGGCGCAGATCGTCGTCATCCATCGCAGGCATGTCGTCATGGACCAGCGAATAGGCGTGGACAGCCTCGACCGCCGCAGCGACGGGCAGGGCATCGGCGTAAGCGATCCCGTGCAGGCGCGCCGATTCCAGCACCAGAAACCCGCGCAGCCCCTTGCCGCCGGTGCAGGCATAGATCATCGCGCTGGCGACGGGGCTTGCGGCGGCAAGCGGCGACAGATGTGCGGCGATCAGCGCCTGCACATCAGCCGCCGCCGCCGCCATGCGCGTGGAGAGGGATTGCATGGATTACGCCTCGAACGGCTGCAGCCCTGCGGGTTGGCCGTTTTCGCCGATCGTGATGCGGGCGATTTTTTCCTGCGCCTCGTTCAGCTTGGCGGTGCAGCGGGCGCGCAGCTCGGCCCCGCGTTGATAGCGGCTGATCGATTCTTCCAGCGGTACGTCACCGCGTTCAAGCTGGGCCACGATCTGTTCCAGCTCGGCCAAGGCTTCCTCGAAGGACAGATCCGCAACGGGTTTTTGTGTCATGGGACGGCTCCTTATACTGCGCTTGGCCTAGTCCAGTTTGCGCGCTTCGTCCACCAGCATCACGGGAATGCCATCGCGGATGGGAAAGGCCAAACCCGCCGCGCGCGAGATCAGCTCGCCCCGCTCGCGGTCATAGGTCAGGGTGGTTTGCGTCTGCGGGCATACCAGCGCCTCGAGCATACGCGGGTCGAACAGGCGGGGGGCAGGGGTTGTCATTGCATGATCTCGTCATCATCGGCGGCATCATCGCCGCCGCGTTGCAGGGCAAATTCCAAAAGGGTGATCAGCGTCTCGCGCCGCTCGGGCAGATGCGGGGTTTCCAGCAGCGCCTGTTTGTCGCCAGCAGGCAACGGGCACAGCACCGACAGCACATTGATCAGCAGCTCGTCCGGGACGGATTTCAGGTTCTGCCAATCATGCGGCAGCCCGCGCGCGGCAAAGAACCGTGCCAGCAGGGCGAACAGCGCGGCACGATCCAGATAGGGGTCGGTCTCGGCCATGCGGTTGCGGTCATGGGCAAAGCCGTCCCAGCTGACCTCGGCCTGCCGCCATGGGGTCGAGACGATCAGCTCGGACGTCAGGCGAAAGCGCGAGACCCCCGCCAGTGTCAAATCCATGCGGCCATCGGGGCGCTCGGCAAAGCCGACGATTCGCCCGACACAGCCGATGCGGTGCAGGCGCGCCCCCTCGTTCGGCGCAAGGGGTTGGATCATGCCGATCAGACGATGGGGGCTGGTCAGCACCTCGTCCACCATCGCCAGATAGCGCGGCTCGAATATATGCAGCGGCAGATGGGCGCGCGGCAACAGCAGCGCGCCAAACAGCGGGAATAGCGCGATGCGCTCGGGCAGCTGCGCGGGCAGCCGGTCGGGCGCGGCCTCGGCCATTACGCGAAAATCAACGATGACAGGCGACGGCGGCCTGCCAAAGCGATCGGGTCTTTCGGGGGCAGGGCGTCAAAGATGGTGAACAGCTGCGCTTTCGCGGCGCCATCGTTCCATTCGCGATCCTTGCGGAACAGATCCAGCAGGCTATCGACCGCGCCCTGCACATCGCCACTGGCATGCAGCGCAGTGGCAAGGTCAAACAGCGCTTGCAGGTTCGCGGGATCGGCGGCGACAGCCGCGCGCAGATCATCGACCGGACCCGCGCTGGCGGCCTGACGGGCTAGTTCCAGACGGGCGCGCACGGCCTCAAGCTCGGGCGATTTCGCGATGACGGCGGGGGCGCCGTTCAGTACCGCCTCGGCGCCGTCCAGATCGTTTTGCGCAAGGGCGGCGCTGACAAGACCGGCATAGGCGCGGGCATTTTCCGGCTCTTCTTGGCTGACAGCATTGTAGATTTCAGTCGCATCGGCAAAGGCGCCTTGCTCCATCATCTCATCGGCCGCATCGAGCGCGGCGCCAAGGCCGTCGTCACCCGCAAGGGCGGAGAGCTTGTTCACGAATTCATCGACCTGCGAGGGCGGGATCGCGCCTTGGAACCCATCCACCGGCTGGCCTTGCCAGAACGCATAGACCGTCGGGATGGATTGCACGCGCAGTTGCGCGGCGAATTGCGGCTGCTTGTCGACGTCGATCTTGACCAGACGCACCTTGCCACCGGCCTTTTTCACCGCAGCTTCCAGTGCCGGGCCCAGCGTTTTACACGGGCCGCACCACGTCGCCCAGAAATCGACGATCACCGGTACCTGCTGCGAGGCCGCAATCACATCATCCATGAAACCGGCATCTGTGCCGTCGATGATAATGTCTTTGGTGTTCAGATCGGCTGTCAGATCCATGTCATGCCCCCATACGCTTTGCGCCTAATATGGTGCTAAGGCGCGAAAGGCCAAGGGGCAAGGGGGCGATCATCGCGCAACGTCGCCATCGCATGGCCCGCGTTTTGCTGTTGACGGCAGTTTATGCTATTTCTATGACAGCCCTTGTGGGGCCGTTAGCTCAGCCGGTAGAGCAAGTGACTCTTAATCACTAGGTCGTTGGTTCGAACCCAACACGGCTCACCACTTTCCCTTTCTACCGCTGAACAGAATGCTTGCATTCCTGCATCTTTTTGCAGGTTTTGCGCGCCGTTCAGTGCTGCGCCCTTGTCCTGTTAACCTATGCACGTGATAGTTTATTACCAAACGACGTGCCCAAACGTATTTACAAGGTTCATTCATTTCAAAGCGGCTCGTTGACCGCTGCGCTTGCCCGGGCTTTATCCCATGGGGTCGGCGCTGATTTAAGGGAAGACGCTACAATGGTGGCGAATGCACCGCATGACCAGCAGCCTGCCCTGACGGTTGAGGAGCAAGACTTGCATCCGCAGCGCGCCAGCCTGTCGCCCTTTCCATCCGAGATGGAATTCATCCGCTATGCTTTGGATAGCGCGGCCATCGTCGCGATGACCGATGTGCGCGGCACAATTACCTTTGTGAACAGCAAGTTCTGCGAGATCAGCGGCTATTCCCGCGACGAGCTGATCGGCGCCAATCACCGTATTTTGAATTCTGGCATCCACAGTACCGATTTTTTCCGCAGCATGTATCGCCGCATTGCGGGTGGCGAGGTCTGGCATGGCGAGATCTGCAATCGGCGCAAGGATGGCAGTCATTACTGGGTCGATACGACCATCGTGCCCCATGTGAATATCAACGGCAAAGTCGATAGCTATACCGCGATTCGCTTTGATATCTCGTCGCGCCATGCGGCCGAAGAATTGTTGCGCCGCATTGTGAGCGTCGATTCGTTGACCGGCATCCCCAATCGCCGCAGCTTTCAGGAATATCTTGAAAGCGTCCTGCCCCCTGAACGCGACAATCCCGGGCAGGTGCATTTGGCATTGTTGGATGTCGATACATTCAAAGAGATTAACGACACCTTTGGCCATGATGTTGGCGACACGCTGCTGAAACTGGTCAGTGAACGCCTGAGTGCCCTGTCCAGCCCGGATGTCTTTGTCGCGCGGCTAGGGGGGGACGAGTTCTGTCTGGTCATGACCAATATGGACCGCACGGGGGTGAATGATCTGGTGCAAACGGCACTGGCCCATTTGCGCGAGCCTGTGCCCCTGGGCTCGGTCATTCGTCGCTATAGCGCCAGCATTGGCGTGGCCAGTTTTCCCGAACATGCGGGCTCGCTGGATGAATTGTTCAAGGCCGCCGATATGGCCCTTTATCATTCCAAAGCGCTGGGGCGCGATCAGGCACAATTCTTTATCCCGCGCCTGCGCGAGATTGCCGAACGCAAAAGCGAGCTGCTGCACGCGGTCGAGGTTGGCCTGGATCGCGGGCAGTTTCACCTGTATTATCAGCCGATTGTTCCGATTTCCTCACCGGGGGCCCTGTCATTCGAAGGGCTTTTGCGCTGGAATCACCCCGACAGAAACCTGATCACGCCAGCTGCGTTCTTGACCGATATGGATGATCCGGGATTGCAGGCTGCGATTGGCATGTTTGTGGTCGAGCAAGCCTTTCGCGATATGCGCATTATGCTGGATCAGAACGTGCCGCTCAGACGGCTGGCGATCAATATCACCAATGCCGACTTCCGCTCGGACGCCTTTGTCGACCGGTTTTTCGAACTCTCGCGCGAGACGGGCATTCCGCCATCGAAGTTCTGCATCGAAGTGACCGAGGGTGTGTTCCTTGGCCGCGACTTCCAGCATCTGGCGGGGCGGCTGTCGCAACTGCATGCGGCGGGGGTCGAGATTGCGCTGGATGATTTCGGCACCGGCTTTGCCTCGCTGACGCATCTGCGGCGGATGCCGATTGACCGGATCAAGATCGACCGCAGTTTTATCTCGAACATCACCAACAGTATCGAGGATCTGGCCATCGTGCGCGGGGTGATCGACATCGCGCATTCCATGGGCAAGGTGGTGACCGCCGAAGGGGTCGAGACGCGGGCGCAGGTTGAGCTGCTGCACTCGCTGCGCTGCGACTATTATCAGGGCTGGTATTTTTCCAAGGCGACCCCGATCGACGGGCTGCGCGATGCGGTGCGCAATATGCCGCCACTGATCGCGTGGTAGGGGGCGGGCGCGCCGCCCCCATACCGGTTAGCTGAGGAATTCACGCATCTTTGCGGTGACGCGGTCGATGTCTTCTTGATAGCTAAAGATCTGGTTGAACTGGCCGTTTTCGTCGAACAGCATGACATAGGCGGCGTGGTTCATCGTGTAATCGTCACCCTCTAGCGGCACTTTGCTGGCATAGATGCGAAAGGCGGTGACGGTTTTTTCGATCTCTTCAGGCGTGCCGGTGACGGCCACCGAATCGGGCACCCACGAGACATAGTCATGCAGCAGCTCGGGGGTGTCACGCTCGGGGTCGACGGTGATGAACACGACTTGCAGGTCATCGCCGACCGCGCCCAGATCGTCCTTCCACAATGTGATGTCGCCCAAAGTCGTCGGGCAGACATCGGGGCAATGGGTAAAGCCAAAGAACACCAGCGAGGGTTGCCCCACCAGCGAGGCCGCCGTGAACGGCTGGCCATCGGTAGTTTGCAGACTGTAATCGCCCTGACCGATGTCGGAATAGGCGGCTTGCATCGTCATCGGTGCGGGGATCGCAGTGCGCTGGGTCGTTGTTAGCCAGACCGCACCCGCGCCTGCGATGGCGGCAAGGCCCCAGATCGCGATGCGGATATTGCGCAGGCTGGCGCGGCGCTTGGCCTCTTCAGCAGAGACGACGGGGGTTTGTTTGGGTTTGCGGGTCATTATTGCGGCTCGGCCTCGGGGTGGGTGCGCGCGTTCAGCGCCAGAATATCAAAGGTCATGGTCACGGCGCCTGCTTTTTCGAATTCCAACGTCAGGTCAAGCGTTTCGCCCTGCACCAACGCGGATGTGAGCGGGCTGATCATCACATGTGTGCCGCTGGGGCTGAGGGTGACGGTCTGCCCCGCAGGCAGCGGCACACCATCGGGCAGCGGGCGCATGGTCATCGCGCTGCCCGACATTTCCATCGCATGCAGCGTCACGGGGCCCAGCGGCGTCGTCGCGCCCAGCAGGCGGTCGTCCTCGGCCCCTTTGTTGGTGATGGTCATATAGGCACCGCCCACCGGCGCGTTGGGCAAGGTGGCGCGGGCAAAACGGGCCGAGACCTCGACCTCGCCCGCCTGCACCGGCGCGCCGCCCGCGGTGGAATAGGACAAAGGCGTCACCGCCATCGCAAGGCCAGGCAGCGCGATGGCCAGCGCCATGGTCAAAAGCAGGTGTTTCATTGGGCATCCCCCTCGATCAAAACAGTCCCGGGAAAGGCGTCAAAGCGGGCAATGATCGCGGGATCGATCATGCTTTCATAGGCTTTGACCTCGGCAATCAGAATTTCGGCATCGGCCTGGCTCATCCCCATGCTGACAAAGGTCGCGGGCAGCAGCAGGCTTGCGCCCGACCACATCTCGACCTGCCAATTGCCATCCACGCGGCGCAGCAGGGCGCGGGCGGCGTCGGTGTCATTGCTCCATCCGGCGACAGCGTGATTGCCGTGCAGCACGATGGGCATGATGGTGGCTTGGGTCGGCGCAAGGGCGCTGCGCAGCGCGGCCCCCACTTGCAGCACATCGCCCGCCTGCGGCGCTTGGGCACCACTGGCGACGGAAGTTTCGGTATCGAGCGCCCCCACCGGGTCGATCATCAGATGCATTTCGACGCGGCCGCGGGCCTCGAACACCATGGTGACGGGGATCTCGCCCCCCTCATGCAGTGGCTCGGGGATATCGAATACGCCATGCATCGCGCCTTGGCTGAGGACGACAATCTCGCCCGGCGGCACGTCGATCCATGCCATCCCCTCGAAACGGGTGGTGCCATCGGCGGCAGTCACCGGGCGGCGAAAGCGCACGGGGCCGTAAGGAGTCTCGATCCCCAGCAGCCGGTCGGCGGTATCGGTGTTATTCGACAGCGCCATATAAAGCGGCGCGGCGGTGGCCCCCGGCGGGCTTGCGGGCACGGCAGGGTGAATGATCTGGATATCCTGCAGCACAAACTCATGCGCGGCGACCGATGTGGATAAGGAGGCCGCAAATAGCGCGGCGGCGGCGATCATCAGGGTCTTCATGGCATCATCCTTGTTGCGCGTGCGGGGTGATCCGCAGGCCATGGATCGGAATAGGCAGGGTTGGTCAGAAAGCCCTCGTCTGTCAGGCTTTCCAAAAAGGCGATCAGGTCGTTGATCTCGGCGTCCGAGGCGTCAAAGCCGACCAGAATGCCGTCTTTAAAGGGGTTTGCAGCCCCGATACCGGCATGGGGCCCATCACTGATGGTGCGCCCGCCGGCGGCGTAATGGTCCAGCACTTCGCGCAAACTCGCGGCCGATCCGTCGTGGAAATAGGGCGCGGTCACCGCGACATTGCGCAGGCTGGGGGTGCGGAAACGGCCCATATCAGCGGCAAGGCCGGTGAACTCATAAAGGCCGGTGGCGCGCGCGGGGTAGGCCCCCGTGCCGCCGATATTATAAAGACCGTTATTATGGTTCCCCAGCATTGGCGCGGGATTGCGCGCGGTCTGCTGGCTGTCGGTGAACAAGATGCCGCCGTGGCAGTGGTAGCATTCAAACCGATGGTCAAAGAACAACCGCTCGCCCCGCAGGGCGGCGGGCGTCATGGCATCGGCGTCACCGCCATATTTGAACCGGTCATAGGGGCTATCAAGCGAGATCAGCGACCGCTGAAACGCTGCCAAGGCCCGCGTCACGGTGAACAGGTCGATCACGGGCCGATCGGGAAAGGCGCTGGCGAAGGCATCCGTGTAATAGGGATCGGCAGCAAGGGCGGCGAAAATATCGGCCTCGCGCCCATTGCTGCCCATCTCGACCGGGTCTTCGCCAAACAACGGCACCAGCGCCTGCGCCTCAAGCGTGGTCAGATGCGGGTTGGCCCATGTCAGCTGCGGCACATAGCCCGCATTCGCGAGTGCGGGCGCATTGCGGATGCCGATGGTCTGGCCAATCCCCACCGCAAGTTCGCGCCCGTCACTAAAGGCGCGCGCCTGTTCGTGGCACGAGGCGCAGGCCACCGTGCCATCGCGCGACAGCCGTGCGTCATAGAACAGGTGCCGCCCCAGATCGACCTTTTCCGCTGACATCGGATTGCCAGCGGGGACGGGCGGGGGCGGCATCCACGCGGGCATCGGCCAGATATAGCGTCCATTGGCCCCGGCGGTTGCGACGGCGGCAAGGATTGCCAGCGCCGCACCGAACCCAAGGCAAAGTTGCTTGCGCATGGGTGCTACCTGATACTGAACAATTGCTGCGCCTCGGCGGGATGATCGCCATAAGCCAGTCCCAGTTTCGGGATCACGCTGTCGCAATCGGCATCGCCAGGGAACGACATGCAGCCGGGCGAGGTATCGGGCGCGTTCACCGTCACATCCGCATCGCGCAGCACCGGCGCGGGATCGACCACGATCACTTGGGTGGCGGGGTCAAAACTGGTGAAACTTGCCGTGGTGCGATTGGGAAAGACGCAGGCGCTGGGCGCCTCGGTCTGCGAGGCGGCGGCGCATTGGGTCGAGCCGAGGTGCAGATACCAGCCCGACGCATTGCCGTGATCGCTATGGCCGCCATGGCCTTCATGCGCCATCGGCGTGCCGCCTGCGGGGGCAAAGTCGATGCGCAAAAAGCGGAACCCGTTCTGCCACGTCCAGAACATGCCCGTCGTATTCAGCGGTGCGCTGGCCAGCGTCGGATCGATATGGTTCAGCGCGAAAGGCACGCCCAGCGTCAGGCTGACACCGATGTAATCGCCCTCGGGCACCTCGCCGGTGATGACGGTGTTCATCGGCGCATTGCCGGTGCCTGCGCAATGGCCCGCGCCATTTTCGAAATCCAGCAGGGTGACATTCTCGTGCTGCCAGTCGTTCGCGGTCAGGGTGATCGGCTGCTGGCTGCCATCGGCGCGGATCAGCGCGGCATCCTGCACGAACAGGCGAAAGTCGGTGACATTCATCTGCGCATGGGTTGCGCCCAAATGGTCATAGCTTTGGCTGCAATCGAACGCCGCGCCGCCGATTTCAGCGACAAAGTTCAGCGTTACGGGCTGCTCGGCCAGCGCGGGCACGGCGGTCGCTGCCAAAAAGGCAGCAAAATAAGCGGATTTCATCCGTCCATCCTTGAAAAACATACAGGTCTTTGCCGCGCCCAAAGGCACGGCGGATCTCGTCAAAAGATCAGAGCACTGCAGGCGGGGCGCGTGGTTGCCCCGGTTCAAGGTGGATGCGCGACCATGCAAGGCGCGCGGGCATGGTCAGGTTGGCGTAGGCGAATGTCGTATGCAGGATCTGCGCCGCCAGAACGGGCGGCAGGGCCAGATCCAGATGGTTTTTGCCGATCGCATGGACGGGGCAGGCCATCATCATCGGATCATGCGAGGCGCTGCCATGTTCTTGCGGCACGTTGCAGATCGTCCAAGGGGTGCCAAAGCCCGCATCGCGCGCAAAGGCGGAAACCTGGTGCAGCGGCGAGATGATCACCAATAACCACAGGCCCAGCACCGCCAGCGCGGCGCCGATCTCGGCGGTTATTTTTCTGCGATACAGGCTCACGCGCGTGTCCCCCTTGGACGGACATAGCGTCAGCGGGGCAGAATTGGCAATGCTGAATTGCCGTGCAATGCGATCACATCTGCTATGCAAGGGGGCGCGGCCGCCTCTTGGGTGTTCACATCCGACAATAATTTGGGTAAGCCTGTTGAAATCCTGCTTATTTCGCAATCTGCGAAGACAGGCAGGCAGACCCTGACGCCGCAACGGAGCTACGCGTGGTCGTGACTGATGTGCAGATCGTGCGTTCAAATGCGCCGAGGGTCGCGTATCGGCTGCATTTGCCATGTTGCCGCCTGAGTTTTCGCCCAACAGACAGATTGTCCCAAGGAGTTGCAGGATGAACCGCCTTGCACTGCCCGCTATTGCTACGCTTGCCCTGATTCCCATGGGTGTTCTGGCGCAGGATTTCGATCCTGATCTGGTCGAGCGTGGGCGATATGTTGCGGTCGCAGCCGATTGCGCTGCCTGTCACACCAACCACGAGGAAGGTCTGGAATGGGCGGGCGGCTATGTGCTGGACACGCCGATGGGGCAGATGATCTCGACCAACATCACGCCCTCGGTTGAATTCGGCATTGGTGGCTGGACGGAAGCGCAGTTTGAACGCGCCGTCCGCCACGGCGTCGCGCCGGGTCTGCATATGATCTATCCCGGTATGCCCTATGCCGATTACGCGCGGATTTCGGACGAGGATATCAGCGCGCTTTACGCCTTTATCATGTCGGAAATCGAGCCGATTGATCAGGCGCCGGCGCTGCAAACCAGCCTCGCGTTCCCGTTCAACATTCGCTACGTCATGGCGGGCTGGAACCTGCTGTTCGGGCATAACCAGCCCTTCGATGCGGCGACCACGCAACCGGGCGGTGCGGATCGCGGCGAATATCTGGTGACGGCGCTGGCCCATTGCAACACCTGCCACAGCCCTCGCAATATCCTGATGGCCGAGGGCGGCCCCTTCTTGTCCGGCGGAAACGTGGGCGGCTGGGATGTGCCGAACATCACATCCGACCCGATCAGCGGTATCGGCGGTTGGAGCGACGAGGAAATCGTCCAATACCTGCGCCAAGGCAACGCCCATGGCAAAGCCCAGGCCGCAGGGCCCATGGCCGAGGCTGTCAGCTATTCGCTGCAATATCTGAACGATGACGATCTGCAGGCGATTGCGGCTTTCCTGCGCACCGTCCCGCCTGTGCGCACCGAGGGGCAGGACGTGCCCAGCTTTGCCTTCCGCGACCCCGATACTTTGGCGCTGATGAACCCCGATGGCACGGTCGGCGCAGTGCCTGCGGTCACCCCGAACCCCGAGGGCGAGCAACTATTCCTGTCCAGCTGCGCCAATTGCCACGGTGCGGATGCGCGCGGCACGGATGATTTCTACTACCCCTCGCTGGTGAATAATGCGGCAACCAGCGGCACCTCGGCGGCGAATCTGGTGATGGTGATTTCCTCGGGCCTGCAACGCGAGACCGAGGAAGATTACTTCTTCATGCCGGCCTATGCTGGCCAGTGGACCAGCCAGCAAATCGCCGATGTGGCGAACTATGTGCTGCAATCCTATGGCAACCCCGAACTGGTGGTGGATGCCGCCTATGTCGAGCTGCTGCAAGCGGGCGGCGAGCCGCCTTTGCTGATGCGCGCCATGCCCTATCTGCTGGCCTTGGGCGGCATTGGTGCGGTCGCTGTGCTGCTGCTGATCATCTATCTGATCCGCAACCGCCGCCGCCGCGCGCGGTTCGGCTAACCGATCCTTTGCGGGCGCGGCATCGCAAAGGTGTCGCGCACCACCGCGTAATCGGCATAGCCAAGGCGGCTGGCCTGCCCGAACAGGCGCGGGTCAAAGGCACCGTTTGCATCAAGGCAGGTATCGGCAATATGCACGCCGGTGATGCGCCCGATCACCATGAAATTATGCGCGCCTTCCAGCGTGATGATCTGGCTGACCACGCATTCAAGGCTGGCGGGCGCGTCCGCCACGCGCGGGCAGTTGATGGTCTGGCAGTCGGCCTTGGCAAGGCCCGCTGCTTCGAATTCATCAATATCGCGCGGCCAATTCGCCGCAGACAGGTTCATTGCGCCCAGCAGCGCCTCGGATACGATATTGGCGCAAAAGACGCCGGTCTCGCGGATATTGCCGACGCTGTCCTTGGTATCGCCCCGATCCGCCTTTTGCGCGGTGGATGAAAACATCACCTGCGCGGGGGCCGAGGCGACCAGATTGAAATAGGAATAGGGCGCCAGATTATCGCACCCGTCTGCACCGCGCGATGAAATCCATCCGATCGGGCGGGGCGCGACAATGGCGGTCAGCGGGCTATGCGGCAGGGAATGGCCTGCCTCGGGGGTATAGAACATTCTCTTTTCCAGAATGAGTATTTGACATGGGTGCTGTGCATGATAGGGGCGGGCGCGCACAAGATCTAACAGCTTGGGCGCCATCCAAAATATCAGGATAAGGGGTCGATCCGCAGCCAATGTTCACGATTGCACAGGAAACCCCTGACGACTGGTGGGAGGTCGAATCCCTTTATGACCTATGTTTCGCGCCCGGGCGCGAGGCGCTTTCCTCGTATCGTTTGCGTGATGACGTGCCGCCGATTGCGGGGCTGTCGCTGGTCGCGCGCGGCACGGATGGATCAATTGCGGGTGCGATCCGCCATTGGCCCGTGCGCATCTGCACCGAAGACGGCATTTGCAACCGCTCGCTGCTGCTGGGGCCCGTGGCTGTCCACCCGACCCATCAGGGCGAGGGTCTGGGCGGGCTGTTGATCTATCAAACCCTTGGCGGCGCGCGCGCGCTGGGGTGGGAGCGGGTGATGCTGGTGGGCGATGCCCCCTATTACAACCGCTTTGGTTTTCAAAAGCTGGAAGGCGTGCTGATGCCGCCGCCCACCAACCCCGACCGTGTGTTGGGCGTGGCGCTGAAACCAAATGCTTGGGCCGGTGTGCGCGGGCAGGTCAGTCGCTGGTCGCCTGACATGGCCCTACCGCAAAACTAGGGCGCCTAAAGCACGTCGCTTTCTTGCAACCACTCTTTCAGCGCGGCGCGGGGATTCTCGCCGCGCATCCGGTGCTCGTCGATCAGCATACGCACAGCGGATAGATCCACCCGGCGCAGGATATGCTTGATCGGCCCGATCGAGGCTGGTCGCATCGACAAGGTGCGGAACCCCATCGCCGCCAGCGCCAGCGCCTCTAGGGGACGCCCCGCATCCTCGCCGCAGAACGAGACCGAGGTTCCCGCCGCGCGGCACTTGCCAACGATCATGTCGATCAGGCTCAGATAGGCCGGATCAAACAGGTCGTAACGTCGCCGGACACGCTCATTCTCGCGGTCGGCGGCGAAAAAGAACTGCTTCAGATCATTGCCGCCCACTGACAAAAAGTCGATGGATTTGAAAAACGCCAGCGGCGCAAAGGCCAGCGAGGGGGTTTCCAGCATCACCCCGACCTCAAGCTGCGCGGGCAGGTTATGGCCAAGGATCTTTTCGCGCGCGATCACCTTGTCCAGCGCGGCACGGGCGGCCCAATATTCGGCAGGCTGCGCCACAAAGGGGAACATGATCGTCAGCGGACGGCCATTGGCCGCGCGCAGCAGCGCTTGCAACTGCATCCGCAAGATGCCTGGCTTATCCAAACCCACGCGGATCGCCCGCCAGCCCATGGCCGGGTTCGGCTCGTCCTGCGGTTTCAGATAGGGCAGCACCTTGTCCGAGCCGATATCCAGCGTGCGAAACACCACGCGCTTGCCCGCCGCCGCATCGGTGATGCGGGCATAAAGCGCTGACAGCTCGCTACGGGTGGGCATTTTATTGCGAATGATGAACTGGAGTTCGGTGCGGAACAGCCCGACGCCCTCGGCCCCCGAACTTTGCAGCGAGGGCAGATCCGCCATCAACCCGGCGTTCATATGCAGGGCAATCGTCTCGCCATCGGTCGTTGTCGCCGGCAGATCGCGCAGCGAGGCATAGCGCTCCAGCGCGCGCGCCTGCATGGCGATCTTTTCCGTATAGGCACGGCTGATCGCATCATCGGGACGCAGATGGACATTGCCCTGATCGCCATCAATGATGATCGGATCGCCGTTCAGCGCATTGGCGACGATCCCCTTGGCGTGGATCACCAGCGGGATCGCCCAGGCGCGGGCGACAATCGCCGCGTGACTGCCGACCGAGCCCTCTTCCAGCACGATGCCGCGAATGATCTTGCCGTATTCCAGCAATTCACCGGGGCCGATGTTTTTCGCGACCAGAATCGGGTCGATGGGCATCTCGGCCCCGGTATCCTTGCCTTGGCCGGTCAGGATGCGCAGCAGGCGATTCGACAGATCATCCAGATCATGCAGCCGGTCGCGTAAGTAGGCATCCTCGACTTGCGCCATGCGATTGCGGGTCGAGGTCTGCTCGCGCTCGACCGCGGCTTCGGCGGAAAGGCCGTTGGTGATGTCCTCTTCCATCCGACGCAGCCAACTGCGCGAGGCGGCGAGCATCCGGTATGTGTCCAGCACCTGCGCCTGTTCGGTGTTCATACCGCGCGCTTTGTCCAGCATCTCGTCGATCTGGAACCGCAGGTTGTCGACCGCATCGCGCAGACGCGACAATTCGGCCACCGGGTCCTCGGCCACAGCGTTGGTCACGACAACGCGCGGCTCGTGGATAAAGACATGGCCTTTGACGGTGCCCTCTTGGCCGCTGACGCCGCGGATCATCAAGGCTTTGCGATGCGACTGGCCCTGTGCCTCTGGGGCGGCAAAGGCGCCGAGTTCGGCCATTTCGGCCAGCACCATCGCGACGACTTCCAGCGCGTAAACCTCGTCCGATGTCAGCTCGCGCTGGGTCTTGGTCTGCACGACCAGCACGCCCAAAGTCTCGCCCAGACGCTGGATCGGCACGCCGCAGAACGAGGAATACCGCTCTTCGCCCGTTTCGGGCATATAACGAAAGCCGGGTTCGGATGGCGCGTTGGGGGTGTTGATAATACCGCCATTGCGGGCGACACGGCCGACCAGACCCTCGCCCAGGCGCATCCTTGTGCGGTGGACGGCGCTGGGCATCAGCCCTTCGGTGGCGCATAGCTCTAGCGTGTCGGTGTCGCGGAAAAGATAGATCGAGCAGACCTCGGCCTGCATCGAGCCTGCGATCAGATGCACGATCCCGTCCAGCCGCGCCTGACCTGCCGAGGATTCGGCCAATGCCGCGCGCAGGCGGCCCAGTAATTTGCGGCTTTCGCTTTCGTCGCGCGCGGCCATGATTCTTCCTGTTCAGGCACTGTTATCCTGAGCCGCACGGTTTGGCCCGCGCGGCCCATGGCCTGACCGAAAGATCAGGCCTTCTTTTTTTCCAGCCCGAAGGCATCATGCAGGGCCTGCACGGCCAATTCCATGTATTTACGGTCGACCAGTACGGAAATCTTGATTTCCGATGTGGTGATCACCTTGATATTGACGCTTTCCGAGGCAAGCGCCCGGAACATGGTCGCCGCAACGCCCGCATGGCTGCGCATCCCGATGCCGACGACCGAGATTTTCGCCACATTGCTGTCGCAGACCAGCTCGTCGAACGTGTAATCGCCGCGCGCGCGGGCCTCGTTGATGGCTTTTTCGGCGCGCAGCACCTGATCCACCGGGCACGAGAAGGTCATATCGGTCTGACCCTCGTCGCTGATGTTCTGGACGATCATATCGACATTGACGCCCGCATCGGCCAGCGGGCCAAAGATGGCGGCGGCAATGCCGGGTTTGTCGGCAACACCCACCAAGGTCATCTTGGCTTCTTCACGGCTAAAGGCGATGCCCGAGACGACGTTGCTTTCCATGATTTCCTCCTCGTCGCAGACCAGCGTGCCAGACGTGTCCGACGGTTCTTCAAAAGATGACAGCACGCGCAGGCGCACCTTAAATCGCATTGCCAGCTCGACCGAGCGGGTCTGCAGCACTTTGGCACCCAGCGAGGCCAGCTCAAGCATCTCCTCGAAGGTGATCTTGTCCAGCTTGCGGGCATTACTGCAAATGCGCGGATCGGTGGTATAGACGCCGTCGACATCGGTGTAGATATCGCAGCGTTCGGCGTCAAAAGCGGCCGCAAAGGCGACGGCGGTCGTGTCCGAGCCGCCACGCCCCAGCGTCGTGATGCGGCCTTCGGGGCTGATGCCCTGGAAACCTGCGACGACGGCGACCTTCATGCCTTCGGCAAATTTGCGGTTGATGTTCTCTGTCGGGATGGCGGCGATACGGGCCGCGCCATGGGCGGAATTGGTCTGCAGCGGCACTTGCCAGCCTTGCCAGCTGCGCGCAGGCACGTCCATTTCCTGCAAACGCAGCGCCAAAAGGCCCGCGGTCACATTTTCGCCAGACGAGACAATCGCGTCATATTCGCGCGCGTCATAAAGCGGGGCGGTGTCATTGACATAGCCGACCAGCTTATTGGTCTCGCCCGACATGGCTGACACGACCACGATCACGTCATAGCCCTTGGCAACTTCGGCGGCGACACGGCGGGCCGCGCGCTGAATACGGTCGATATTGGCGACCGATGTGCCGCCGAATTTCATCACGAGGATGGGCATGATGTTCCCTAAAGACAGTTCGCCGCCGTCATAATTCGACTGCACGTTAACCGCAATGTGGAATTTAACTGCGCTGGCCCGGCTTTAGTTGGTGTTTCGTGTCGGAATGAAAGGCAGCGGCATCACGGGCACGCCATCCTCCAGCAGGGCGCGGGCCTCGTCCAGTTTAGCCTCGCCATAGATGGCGCGGGTGGGGGCGTCGCCTGCATGCATACGGCGGGCCTCGGTGGCGAAGGACATACCGACATATTCGGAATTCGCCTCGACTTCCGTGCGCAGGGCTTTCAGTTGATCCTCATTGCTGGGTGCGGTCGGGCCGGATTTCGCGACATTCGGGGCCATTAGCGCCTTTTCCACAGGGGCCGCGCCGCAGGTCGCACAGGACAGATGCCCCGCTTTTTGCAGCGAATCAAAGGCGCTGGCCGATTGGAACCAGCTATCGAATTGATGGCCGCTTGGGCATTTCAATGTGTAGCGGATCATGGCTGGGGCTTTCTGTCTGGCGTTATCGCGTGATCCGATTGGATTTAGGGCATTTGTAAAGTATTGCAACGGATAGGTGCTTTGCGCCGGGCCTGCGGCGGTTTTCATTGTCGCAGGGCGGGCGATGTGCCATGAATTTCGCACGGGCTAAAAGGTGCCGGCCAGCGTGCCGCGCGCCCCGCACAGCTGATCAGAGGAGCGCCATGCAGGCCGTTATTCAATCATCTGCCGAATCGGATTTTGCAGCACTGCGCGTGACGATGGTGGATCGTCAGGTGCGCACGTCGGATGTGACATCCTATCCGATTATCGCCGCCATGCTGGCCATCCCGCGCGAGGATTTCGTCCCCGACGCCTTGCGCGATGTTGCCTATGTCGGCGCGGATCTGCCGCTTGCGCCCGCCCGCACCATGCCCGAGGCCCGGACGCTGGCGAAAATGATCGACGGGCTGGCGATTGCGCCGGATGATCGCGCTTTGGTCATTGGCGCGGGGCTTGGCTATGGCGCGGCGCTGGTTGCGCGCATGGCGGGGCAGGTCATCGCGCTCGAGGAATTGCCGCACCTTGCTGCGGGCGCCGCCGCCGCGCTGGCCCGTCACAAAAGTGACGCGCGCATCGTGCAGGGAAAACTGGTCGAGGGGGCGCCGGAAGCCGGACCCTATGACGTTATATTGATCGAGGGCGGCGTGCGCGCCATTCCCCCGGTGATTGCCGCGCAACTGGCCGAAGGGGGCCGGATCGTCGCGCTATTTGTCGAGGGCGGATTGGGTCTGGTGCGCATCGGCACCAAAGTCGCGGGCCAGATCCACTGGCGTTTGGCGTTTAACGCTTTGTTGCCCGTTCTGCCGGGCTTCACAACAACAGATACTTTCGCCCTATAGTCCAGGGCATTGAAGAACGGGTAGGACAAAATGAAAAAGACGTTGCGCAGCGTGATCGCCGGTTTTGTGGCCAGTATTGGCCTTGCCGCGCCGATGGCCCATGCCGAGACTTTGGCCGATGCGATGGCTTGGGCCTATGAATCCAGTGGCCTTTTGACGCAAAACCGTGCGCTGCTGCGCGCCGCCGACGAAGATGTGGCGCAATCTGTTGCCGCGCTGCGCCCCGTCCTGAACTGGAGCGCGCAGATCTCGTCCAGCTTTGCCGATGCGACGATTTTCAACAATGATCCGGTGACAACCGCGAACCTTGCGATCAGCGCCAGCCTGACCCTGTATGATGGCGGTCGCGGTCGTATGGGCGTGGATGCGGCGAAAGAAAGCGTGCTGGGCACCCGTGCGGGTCTGCTGGCGATTGAACAGCAGGTGCTGCTGCGCGTCGTTGATGCCTATATGAATGTGCAGCTCTATCAGCAGCTTGTATCTTTGCGCGAAAACAACGTCCGCGTCATCACCGAGGAGCTGCGTGCCGCGCGCGACCAATATGAGGTGGGCCAGATCACCCGCACCACCGTCGCGCAGGCCGAGGCCGCACTGGCCACCGCCCGCAGTACGCTGGTGTCCGAACAGGGCAACCTGACCCGCGCACGCGAGGAATACCGCGTCGCCACCGGCCGTTTGCCGGGGGCGTTGTCGGCCGCAACGCCTGCACGGATCACCCAGTCGCTGGATCAGGCACGCCTGATCGCGCAGCAGGGCCACCCCAGCGTTGTGCAGGCGCGCCACACCGCCGCCGCCGCCGATATCAACGTCGAACGCGCCCGCACCGCGACGCAGCCGACTGTCACCGGCACTGCCAGCCTTGGCCGTACGCATTATGTCACCGACGCGCTGCAAGGCTCGGCTCAGGCGGGCAGCAACACCGATCAGCTGACCGTCGGCGTTGGCGTCAGCGGTGTGATCTATTCGGGCGGCAGCCTGGGCAGCCAATTGCGGCAGGTCATGGCGAATCGCGACGCCGCCCGCGCGCAGCTGCTGGTTGCGGCCGATAACGTCAGCCAGTCCGTCGCCAATGCCTATTCGCTGCTGGACGTCGCCCGCGTCTCGCGCGAATCCTTTGCAAGCCTCGTTACCGCCTATCAGCTGGCCTATGATGGCACCCGCGAAGAGGCGGACCTTGGCGCGGCGACCACCATCGACGTATTGGACGCGGAACAAGATCTGCTGGATGCCCGCGCCAGCCAGATTTCGGCACAATATAGCGAGATTACCGCCGGTTATGCGGTGCTGTCAGCGATGGGACTGTTGACGGCTGAGAATCTTGGCCTGAATGTGCAGATTTATGACCCCGAGGCCTATTACAATCTGGTCGATGACGCGCCCTCTGTGACCTCTGCACAGGGACGCGCGCTGGACCGGGTGTTGCAGGCCATTGCCCACGAATAAGGCCGGGGCGTGCAAAATTGGGGCGGCTGTGGCTGCCCTCTTTGCGCGCCTCGCGACATGACAGGAAGCCCATGCCCGATACCGGACCCAGCAGTGATGTTTTGATCGCCGTGCGCAGACTGGTAGATGGCGCAACCGTGCGTGATGTTGCACCTCTGGCGCAGCCTGCGCCTTTGGTTCTGGGCGCGGATATGATTGTCGCGCCGCTGATGCTGACGCCAGCGCAGCGTGTGGACGATGACATGGCCGCCGAATCGCTGCCAGAGCTACAGCCACAACCAGAGCCGGAACAGGCGGCCGTTGTTTCGATCGGCCCGTTTTCTGGCCGCGCGCCGCAGTTTGGCGCGGGCGAGGAGGAGGGCGCAGTATCGCCGCCCTCTGTCTCGGCCAGCCTCACCATCAGCGAAGATTCCCTGCGCGAGTTGATCGCCGAAGTGCTGCGCACCGAATTGCAGGGCGAATTGGGCGAGCGGATCACCAGCAATGTGCGCAAGCTGGTGCGCCGCGAAGTGCTGCGCAGCCTCAACGCGCGGGACAATGAATGACCGGCGCAGCGCCTGATTTCATGCAACATTCCGCATGGTCAGCAGATTTGGCTGTTGACGCCCCGCGCGTCCTGTCCTAAATCCGCGCACGTTGGCGGAGTAGCTCAGTTGGTTAGAGCAGCGGAATCATAATCCGCGTGTCGGGGGTTCGAGTCCCTCCTCCGCTACCAAATCCCTAAAAATCATCAGTGATTTCGCGGCGTAATACTTGCCCCGATGTGTCCAGAATATAGGCCCCGGCAAAGCGCAGCTGGTCGATGATTGACGCCTGCATCGCAGATTGCGGATGAAATGCGGCCAGAGCCAGAAAACGCTCGTGATGAAAATCATCGGCGGCTGGAAAGGCCGAAACATCAATGATCCGCACGCCCAGCTCTTCAGCCAGCGCGATGGTTCGTGGATCGCTGGCGTCCAGCGCGCCAAGGCGGGTGCGCTGCTCGGCCAGACGGCCCGACATTCCCAGCGCGATATCATCTTGCGACACCAGTATCGTCAGCGGCCGCGAGAGCTGACCAACTGCGGCCATCTGGCTGCGGAAAACAGCAACATCGATATCGGGAGCGGCCAGCCCAACCTGGATACGCCGCAACAGGCGATTCTCGCCGCCCCGCCGCAAATCGCGCAGCACCTCCATCACCAGCCAGCTGCCCATACTATGGCCCGCGATCATAATATCGCGGTTGGGCATGTTGCGATGAAGATCGCGCAGCAATTGCGCCAGATCATCGCGCGCGACCGTCGCACTGTCGCGATCCGCGACATAGCCCATCAGGCTGGCCTGCGAGGGCCATGAGAACAAAATGGGCTGCACCTCGCTCGCCATCCCCGCGCTGATCTGGGCAAGGCGGAACAGTGATTCTTGAAAGGTCTGGTTGTAACCATGCACGAACAGAACAATCGGCTGATCGGCGGTGCGATGCTGGGCGCGCAAGGCACGGTGCCAGTCCGGCGCATCCAGCGCCCTGCGCGAGACGACGGCGAAATCGCGTGACAGATCGCGGTCGAATAAAAGCGAGCCCGTATCCTCACGCGCGGGGGCGACGGCGATGACGAATTCTTCGCGGTGCATCTCGCTATGGGCGGTACCATAGAACTGACCGTCAGGCCCGGTGCGGTTGCGGTTTGATATGGTCATCACCGTAACCTCTTGCGCGTGCGGGGACAGGTTCTCGGGCGCAGCGGGCAGCAGCAGGCCATCATCGGGCCGGGGCGCGCAGCCAGCCAGCGCAATAACCAAAGCAGCCAAAACGAGTCGCGCGTAAATCATCCTGCCCCCGGCCTGCCGTATCGCCGCACTGTGGCCCAGCCATGGCCATAAGGCAAATTTGATTAACCCGCCCGCAACCATGATCGGCATCAATGGTGTGATTGGATCATAGGGCGCATCCGTGGAACAAAGCTTTATCCTACAGCATTTTACGCTCTCGCCGGGGCTCTACCTGCCGGGGCAGCAGATCGTTTTGCGCGATCCATGGGGGGATCTGATCAATGCCGCAAAGTGGCGGCAGGTCGGGGCGGGTCCGCTGTCCGTTCGGATCAGCGGTGAGGGCCAGTTCTTGCTGCAGGCCTATGCGCTGATCGGGGCCGAGGCGGTGCTGCTGAGCAGCCTTCGGGTCGAGGGGGGACAGGCCGTGGTGCTTGATGCGCTGCGCGATCATGTGGTGCGTCTTTCGATCATCGCGCTAAGTTGTGTGCATCTGCGCGGCGCGGTGCTGCTGGGCGCGCAGCCCCAGCGCAGGGCACGGCTGGCGATTTGCATCCCCGCTTTTGGCGCAGGTCGCGGATTGCCGGAAAAACTCGCGGTGCTGCGTGATTACTTGCGCCTCATGCCGCTGGGCGCTGAGGCGCGTGTGCTGGTGATTGATCAAGGCCTGGCGACACCGCCCGTGCCGCATGCTGGCTTGCGGGTCGTTGCACAGCACAACCTTGGCGGAGCGGGCGGTTTTGCGCGCGCCTTGCGCGAGGCGCAGTGCGATCCTTGGGGGTTTACGCATTGCCTGTTCACCGATGATGACGCGCATTTCACACCCGAGGCTCTGCACCGTCTGCATGCCTATCTATCGCTGGCACAAGATCCCCAATTGGCGGTGGCTGCGGCGATGGTGACGCACCAGCAGCCCGATCAACTATGGGAAAGCGGCGCGATCTTTGACGGTTTTTGTCGCGGCGCATTTCGCGGCACTGACCTTATGGACCAGGTGGCCTTGGCGCGGATCGAGCGCACCAGTGCGCAGGCCGATTGGCAGCAGCAGCCCGGCATATATGGCGGCTGGTGGATGTTCGGCTTTGCGCTGGCCGGGGTGCGCTATGCGCCGTTTCCCTATTTCCTGCGCGGCGATGATATCGGCTTCGCGCTGGCCAATCGCCTGCGCATTGTGACGTTGAATGGTGTCTGCGCCGCCCAAGACGATTTCGCCGCGAAAGAGGGGCCGCTGAGCCTGTTCTGTGATCTGCGCGGGCATTTGATCCATCCGATGGTTTTCCCGCAGATCCCCGGCGGGCGCTGGCGGGTGGGGTGGAGGGGGGCGCTGTTCGTGCTGCGCAGCCTTGCCCGGTTCCGCTATGACGAGGCGGCGGCGCTGCTCATCGCTTGGCAAGATGTGCTGGCGGGGCCGCGGGCTTTTGCAACCCATCCCGGTGCCGAGGCACAGCGCCACGCCATCGCGCAACTGCCACGCCCCTGTGCACCCCTGCCGCGCAAGCAGGCCCGGCGCGCTTGGCCAAGATGGTATTGGATGCTCAGCGTGAATGGTCAGCTTTTACCGTTCGGGTCGCGCGGGGTGGTTCATATTGCACCGCGCCGGCGGCGCGATATGGATGCGATCTGGGGGCGGCGCGCGATTGTCACCGATCAATGCGACGCGCGCGATTTGCGGCGATTTTATCCGCTTTTTATCCGCTTATTGGCCCTGTGGCTGCGTTACATGCTGGGCTTTAAAGCTTTGGCAAGGGCCTATCGCGCAACCTATGGAACAGTTGCAAGCCAACAGGCATGGGATGCGCATTTTCAATCGTCACAGCCGCGATAAGGCGGTGCCTTTGGTCGTGCTTGGCTCCTCTGGGGCCGAGGTTTTCGACTATATCTTTGGCGATCAGCCGCAGTATCACCCGTTCTGGGCCTCGAGTTGGAGCGCGCGAAGCTTGGGGCGCGCGCCGGTGCAGGATTACGTGCTGGGGCTGCTGGCCGGGGTCGATCAGCGGGCGCATATCCTGCTGAATTTTGGGATGCAGGACCTGATCTTTGGCCTTCCCGCGACGTTGCGCGCTATGGGGCATCGGGGTGTTCTGGCCGCTGATTTGCCCGCCGTCGTGCATGAGGCCGAGGTCGCCGTCGCCAGCGCGATTTTGGGGCAGGTCGCCCTGATGCGCCGGATAGAGGCGGCCGGCTTTGATCAGGTGCGGGCGATCTTTTGGGCGCTGCCCCCCGCGTTGCCTGCTGATTACTGGTTGCAGCGCGATTTGCCTGCTTTGCCCGCGTCCTTCGTCAGTCAGCTTTACCGCAATATGGCGGCCCGTATGGTGGGGCACCGGGTCGATGTGTTGGATCTGACCGCACAATTTGGCGGTGATCTGCTGCACCCGCATTTCGCGCGGAGGGGCACGGATCACCATCCTGATTTCATTCGCAGCCAGCGCGCTTTGTGGCAGCGGCTACAGGGTCTGCCCGCGCTGTTGCCACGTCGGCGCCTGTGGCGCTGGCGGCATTGGCCGCACCAGCGCGTTATGATTGCCGATCTGTTGACCCAAGGCGCGCCGCGTCCACGGACAATGCGCTGAATGCCCGCCATGCGCTGAAAATATGGTAAAAGCTTGAACTTGGCATGTGGTCCGCCACGATGACGCCCGCGCGATCGCATGCATCAATCCAGCCACCCTCGGCCGTCAGATAGCGCGCGGCGAAACGGTCAAGGATCGCGGTGGGCTGCAATGGTGCGGGCAGGGCGCGGCCACGATACTGCTGCACCAATGCGGCGCGCAGCAATTCGGTCTGGGGCCATAGGCGGCAGGTTGCGCTGGGCGGCAGGGTGCTATCGGGCAGGAAACCATCCGGTGTCATGGCTGCGGCTGCGGTGTTGAACATCAGGTCAAGGTCGACCTGATCGCGCAGCACCGGATCGCTATAGGCGAGATAAACCCATTCCATCCCATGGCCGGGCTCGACCTGTTGGCCCGTTTGCAGGGGCTGCCAATCGGCGTCGAAGAATTCAAAGATCGTGCCGTCGCTTTGAAAAAAGACATCCGCAAACAGCGCGCGGCATTCATCAATCACAGCGGCCCAAGCCGGATCGCCTGTTGCAGCATGGGCGGCATGGGCGGCCTCGAACAGGTGCATATGCGCGTTTTGGGTGCGGGGCAGGCTATGATAGCGATCATCCCACCAGCCGCGATCCGCCTTTAGCCGCGCCAGCGCATCCAGCAAGAAATCCCACGGGATCACGGGTGCGGGCAGCTCGGCATTGGCAAGGATATAAAAGGCGAGATCATAGAGGCGATGCGCATCGCCCGCAGGCTGGCCCGCCGCATCGCTGGTTGTGGGCAACCAGCCGCCCGGGCCGATCAACGACCGCGCAAAACCCAGCAGCCTCTGCGCGCGCGGCAGATCATCACTGTGCAGATCACGCGCCGCGCCCGCGAAAACAAAGGCTTGCCGCGTGTGGATACGATTGCGGCGCGGCTGGTCCAGCGCAGGCTGGCCGTCCGCATCCAGATGCTCGATCGCGCCGAAACCCTGCGGGCAGAACCCCCGCGCGCGCCACAGCGGCAGCGCGCGGGCACTCAGCCAATGCGTAAAGTCAAATGCCGTCACTTCATTCTTCCGATTTCAGCGTATTGCGGCGGCTGCCAAACATCCGCGTCACAACAACATAGAACGCCGGGATCAGGAAAATGCCAATGATGGTCGAGGCGATCATCCCCCCCAGCACGCCGATGCCGATAGCATGTTGCGCGGCGGCACCGGCCCCTTTGGCGGTTGCCAGCGGCAGCACGCCCAGCATGAAGGCAATCGAGGTCATCAGGATCGGCCGCAAACGCAGGCGCGCAGCCTCGATCGCGGCGTCTTTCAGATCCATGCCCCTGTCGAACCGCTCTTTCGCGAATTCCACGATCAGGATGGCGTTGCGCGAGGCAAGCCCAATGGTGGCAAGCAATCCGACCTTGAAATAGACGTCATTGCTTTGATCGAACAGCAGCGCAGCCCCCAGCGCCCCCAGCGCGCCCACCGGCGCCGCCAGCAGCACCGCAAAAGGCACCGACCAGCTTTCGTAGAGTGCGGCCAGACACAGGAACACCACCAGCGCCGACAGCGCGAACAGCAGCGGCGCTTGGCTGCCCGATTGGCGTTCCTGATAGGACAGTCCCGTCCAGGCAACGCTGTAACCGCCGGGTTGTTCGGCTGCGATCTGCTCCATCCGGTCCATCGCCGCGCCCGATGAGACATCAGCGGCGGGCGAGCCGGACATCGACACCGCTCGCGTGCCGCCAAAGCGGGCGAGGCTGGTCGGCACCACTTCCCATTTTTGCGTCATAAAGGCCGAGAAGGGCACCATTTCGCCGCTGGAATTACGCGCGTGCCAATGCATCACATCATCGGGCTGCATCCGGTATTCGGGTTCGGCCTGCACCATCACCGGACGCAATGTGCCGTTAAAGGCAAAGTCATTCACCGAGCGGCCGGTAAAGATTGTCGACAGCATATTATTGACGTCCGACACCGTCAGCCCCAGCGCCGTTGCCTTCAACTGGTCGATATCCAGATTCAGCGCGACCTGCGTGCGCGTGGTGCCGCCGCGGATATTGTTCAGCTCGTCCGAGGCGGTTGCGGCCGCGTTCACGGCGGCTGCGGCGGTCAGCAGCGCGTCTTGACCGTTCGCGCCCTGATCCACCAGATACATCGAGAAGCCGGACGAATTCCCCAGCGCAGGCATCGCAGGCGGCTGCATGAAGAAGATATTCCCCGCGCGGTGCCCCGAAAAACGCGCGGTTGCACGCTGCACCAAGGCGGCGGCGGTCAAATCGCTGCGCTCGTCAAAGGGGCGTAGCTTGATGAACAGCATTGCGCTGCCCTGACCCGAGCCGCCAAAGCTGAAACCAAGGTTCGCGAACACGGCCTCGACCGTCTCGGTTTCCTCAGTCAGCAGGTAATCCTCGACCTCGAGCAGCACGGTTTGCGTCTGGGCTGTGGTCGCGCCGTCATCAAGGTTGATCATCGCCATCAGCACACCCTGATCCTCTTGCGGGATGAAGGAAGACGGCAGGTTTTCAAACAGATACCACAGCGCACCCGTGATTGCGGCCAGCACGATGATGCTTTGCACCGGCACTTTCAGGATCCACCGATTGGTGCTGGCGTAGCGGTTGGTAAAGCCCGCAAGCGCGTTATTAAACCAGCGCGCGGGCGGGAATTTGCGCGGGCCGTGCTGCGGCTTTAGCATCGTTGCGCATAGCGCAGGCGTCAGGATCAGCGCCACGAACAGCGACAGCACCATGGCCGAAATGATCGTGACCGAGAATTGCCGGTAAATCACCCCGGTCGATCCGGGCATAAAGGCCATGGGCAGGAACACCGCCGACAGCACTGTGACGATGCCGACCAGCGCGGGTGTAATCTCGCGCATGGATTTGCGGGTGGCGGCGCGGGCATCAAGACCCTCTTCCTCCATCACACGCTCGACGTTTTCGACCACGACGATGGCATCATCGACCAAAAGGCCGATGGCCAGCACCAGCGCGAACATGGTCAGCGTATTGATCGACATATCGAATACGGCCAGCACACCGAATGTGCCCAGCACCACGACCGGTACCGCCAGCGTCGGGATGAGCGTGGCGCGCCAGCTTTGCAGGAAGATCAGGATGACCAGAAAGACCAGCAGCACGGCTTCGGCCAGCGTGTGATAGACCTTTTCGATCGACTGCTCGACAAAGGGCGAAGTGTCATAGGCATAGGCAATTTCGACCCCGTCGGGCAGGGCGTTTTGCAGATTGGTCAGCGCGGTGGTGACGTTATGCGCCGTATCCACCGCATTCGCGCCAGAGCTGAGGTTCACACCGAAACCCGCCGCCGGCTTGCCGTTAAAGCGCGAATCCTGACCATAGCTTTGCTGGCCAATCTCGACCCGCGCGACATCGCCCAGATAGACGTGGCTGCCGTCCTCGTTGGTGCGCAGCAAGATGCGTTCGAATTCCTCGGGCGAGGTCAGTTGCGACTGCGCCGTCATTGAGACGCTGAACTGCTGCCCCGGCACCACCGGTTGGCTGCCCAGACTGCCCACCGTCACGGTCGAGTTGCGGCTGGAGATTGCCGAAGTGATATCCGAGGGCGTCAGCTGATATTGCACCAGATTGAACGGGTCCATCCAGATCCGCATCGCATAAGAGGTGCCAAAGGCCTGAATGCCGCCCACGCCCTCGACGCGGGTGACGGTCGGCTCGATCAGCTCCTCCATCATGTCGCCCAGCTGCAGCGTGGTATAGCTGCCATCCTCGGACACCAATGCCGCCACCATCAGGATCGAGTCGGTCGAGCGCGAGACGCTGACCCCGTTATCTTGCACGCTGTCGGGCAGTTGGTTGGTGATCGACTGCATCCGGTTCTGCACCTGGATCTGGGCCATGTCCGGATCCATGGAATCGTCGAATGTCAGCGTGACCGTCGCGCGGCCCTGCGACGATTGCGAGACCATATAGAGCAGCCCCTCGACATCCGAGAGGCCGTTTTCAATCGGCGTTGTCACCGCGTTTTCCACCGCCTCGGCCGGTGCGCCCGAATAGCTGGCGGAAATACGGACGGTGGTGGGCGCAACCTCGGGATATTGGGCGATGGGCAGGCTTTGCAGGCCCCAGACGCCGAACAGCATGGTGATGATCGACAGCACCCATGCAAAGACGGGGCGATTGATGAAAAACTGCGCCATCTATCAGTTTCCTGCCTGTGCGCTGGCGGGGATCATATCTTCGATCAGGCCAAGTTCATTGATGGTCACAGGCACGGGGATCACATCGCGGCCCGCGGCCATATTGTTCAACCCGTCGACCATGATCTGGGCGCCTTCCTCGATCCCGCTGGTGACGATCCAGGCGTTGCGCGTCACCCCCAGCGAGGTCAGCGTTAATTGCTGCGATTTGTTGCCCTCGCCCACAACCCAAACGGTCAGCGAGCCATCATTGGCGCGCGAGGTGGCGCGCTGCGGCACCAAAATCGCATCGGTGGTGCCGACCGTGATATCGCCGCGCACGAACATGCCGGGCAGAATGCGCCCGCCGGGATTGTCGAATTGGAAACGAATGGTTTGCGACGCGGTGGTCTGCGACACTGAGACGCCCGGTGCGACCAGCGAGCCGCGATAGCTGCTGGATTGGCCATCATCCAGCGTCAGGGTCACATCGACGCGGTCGGTGCGCGACAACAGGCCCTGTTCGATCCGACTGCGCACAGACAGCAGGCGCGCGGCAGGTTCGGTCAGGTCGACGTAGATCGGGTCGATCCGCGTCACGGTGACAAGGCCGGTGGTTTGGTTTGCGGTGACGATATCACCGATGGTGACGGCGGGCAGGCCGGCGATCCCTTGGATCGGGCTGGTCACGGTGGTCCAGCCCAGCTCGCGGCGGGCATCGTCCAGATTGTTCTGGGCGGTGACCAGTGCCGCCTCGGCCGTGGCCAGCGTGGCGCGGGCTGTATCCAGATCGGTGCGGGTGCCGGTGTTGTTGCTAGAGAGCTGCTCCAGCCGCTGAACGTTCACCGTGGCATTGTCACGGGTGGTGGTCGCCTGCGTCAGCGAAGCCTCGGCGCTCAGAACAGCGGCCTCATAGACATCGCTTTCAATACGAAACAGCGGGGTGCCGGGGGTGACGGTCTGGCCGGGCGTATAGATAATCTCGGTGATCATGCCGTTCACCCGCGGGCGCACGGCATTTTCCTGAAAGGCGACCGCGCGGCCGGGGATGATCTCTGTCAGCGGCACGGTTTCGCGCTGGGCGGTGACGACGCCAACCTCAGTCGGGCCCGCTTGCGGCCGGCCCCCCATCGGCTGCGCGGTTGCGGCCGTCGCAAAAAGCGTCACGGCAGTCAGGGCGGCGATCAGGCGAGTGAGGGGCGCAATTGGCTTCATGTGGCTCTCGTGCTTGGGTCGATCGTCGCCGCCGGGCCGGTCTTGGGTCGGTATCGGGCTGTTTCAATCGGACATGTGTCTGGCTTTAACGGATATGCCCTGCATTTCCGTCGCGACGAAAGCAAAAATATTTGTGGCTGCAAAAAGGCGGCACCATGGCGGCGCCTCCCCCCGGAGGTGACATAACACATTGGAAACGCGGCAGATCAGGCCTTTGTGCGCGCCCCCGATCACAAAACAACCCCCGAGGGGTGCAGGTTACCCCCGCAGATCGGGTTCAAATTATCGAAAGCAGCTTTATATTTGGATAATGCGCGCAGGTGACTGGATGCGGTGCCGAAAAAATAGGCGTTCTAAAAACATCTGGAAATTCGACACAATCACATGATAGCAGCGTTGCTCCGTGGAAAATCCGTTCCGCGAGAAAGAGGTGCCTGATGTTCCGCTGGTTTGAAAATCGCGTCGATCCCTATCCGCTGCAAAAACCCACGCAACCGCCGCGTGGATTTTGGGCGTTCATTATTCATTACTCACGCGGATTGCTGCCTTGGATCATCCTGCTGGGCCTGACATCGGCGATCATCGCCGTGGTCGAGGTCGCGCTGGTCGGCTATTTGGGCGCGCTGATCGACCGGATGGCTGGCGCTGATCCTGCGGGCTTTTGGCAGACCGAGGGGCGCATGGTGCTGCTGGCGGGTCTGGTTCTGGTGGTCATCGCGCCGCTGGTGCAGGCGGTCAGCTCGCTGGTGATGAACCAGACGCTGCTGGGGAATTATCCGCAACGCATCCGCTGGCAGGCGCATCGCTGGCTGCTGGGGCAATCGCTCAGCTATTTCCAAGATGAATTCGCGGGCCGCGTTGCGACTAAAGTGATGCAGACCGCGCTTGCCGTGCGCGAAGTCGCGATGAAGATCGTCGACGTGCTGGTCTATGTCATCGTTTATTTCAGCGGCGCGCTGATTCTGGCGGCGACCAGCAACCTGTGGCTGGCCCTGCCGTTTGCGATTTGGGGTATTGCCTATGGGTTGCTGCTGACATGGGTCGTGCCGCGCATCGGCCGCGTGTCCGAGGCGCAGGCCAATGCCCGTGCGGCCATGACCGGCCGCATCGTCGACGCCTATACCAACATCACCACGGTGAAGCTGTTCTCGCATTCGGCGCGCGAAGAGGCGTTTGCCCGTCAAAGCATGGATACGTTCTTGCAGACCGTCCATGCGCAGATGCGGCTGGCGACGATTCAGAACGTCTCGCTGGCTGTGCTGAATGCGCTGCTGACCGCTTCGGTTGCAGGCTTGGGCATCTGGCTGTGGATGCGCGGCACGGTGCCTGTCGGGGCGCTGGCGATTGCCGTGCCGCTGGCCTTGCGCATGGGGAACATGTCGCATTGGATCATGTGGGAGTTCGCGGCGCTGTTTGAAAACATCGGCACGGTGCGCGACGGGATTTCGGCCCTCGCGGTCGAGCGTAAGGTCCTTGACGCCCCCGATGCAAAAGACCTGTCGGTGCCCAAAGGCGAGGTGACCTTCCGCGATATCAGCTTTGATTACGGCGCGGCTGGCAATGTCATCCAGCATCTGAACCTGACGATCAAACCGGGCGAGCGTATCGGTCTGGTGGGCCGTTCGGGGGCAGGTAAATCGACGCTGGTGAACCTGTTGCTGCGGTTCCATGATCTGAAGCAGGGCCAGATTTTGATCGATGGTCAGGATATTGCGCAGGTCACGCAGGAATCTCTGCGTGCCAATATCGGTGTTGTGACACAAGATACCTCGCTGCTGCATCGCACCATCCGCGAGAATATCGCCTATGGTCGCCCCGATGCCTCGATCGAGGAAATCCTTGCCGCAGCGCGTCTGGCCGAGGCCGAAGAGTTCATTGCCAAGCTGACCGACAACCAAGGTCGCATCGGTCTGGATGCGCAGGTCGGCGAGCGCGGCGTGAAATTGTCGGGCGGTCAGCGTCAGCGGATCTCGATCGCGCGGGTCGCGTTGAAAAACGCGCCTGTGCTGGTGCTGGACGAGGCGACGTCCGCCCTCGATTCCGAGGTCGAGGCCGCGATCCAAGAGCAGTTGACCCATCTGATGGAGGGCAAGACCGTGATCGCCATCGCGCACCGCCTGTCGACCATCGCCGCGATGGATCGCTTGGTGATCATGGATAAGGGCCGTATCGTCGAGCAGGGCACCCATGCCGAACTGCTGGCGAGCGGCGGCATCTATGCCCGTCTGTGGGCCCGTCAGTCGGGCGGCTTCATCGCTGCCGAGGATCAACCCGACACGCCCGAGGCGGCCGCAAGCGGCCATTAGATTTCTATCTTACCTTGCTGAAACGCCAAAGCCGCCCCTGAAAATGGGGCGGCTTTTTTTGAATTGATCTGCCCTTGGGGCATGTTTGTCGGTGATTCCTTTCGCAAATCAGCGAATCAGACGGCTGATTAATAATTCGTTAACCTTTGTGAACTTTATGTCGCATAATTCATAAATCCGTATATTTATGTTTGGCCGCATCACGTTTTTCCCGTTTGGGCGCCAGGTCGCGCGGCTATATTAACCATAACCTGTGATATTTTCGGCTATCCGTATGTATCTTTGGGTTGTTATGTTTTGATATATTTGTGGTTTAAATAATTGATTTACATAATAAATATTGGAAAAATTTGATGTGGAAAGCCTGAGCCTAGCCCTTTTTGTGCATCTTAAAAGAGGGGCTCACATTAATTTCATGTTGATTTGAATCTGCGCGCAAACGTAACATCGTCGCCAGATGGGCCTGCGGGCTTGATCTGTATTCCGTGTCTCACTGCGCGTGAAAGGTTAACATAATGGTAACTGTTATTGGAAACGGCGGCACGCTCGTCATTGACCAAAGTAACGTAAACGACGTTGCTCTGCTTGACCTGCAATTGCTGGGTAGCGCCACGATCATCGTCGATGGCGTGGATTTCGAAGCAGACAGCCTGCTGCTGTCCGCTGGTGTGCTGAGCAACATCACCTGGGAGGCAAAGAACGGCGCCAACCTGACCGTTGATGCCGGTCTGATCGGGCTGAATGCGCTCGTCGATCTGAACTTCAACATCTATGACGACAGCTCGATTTCTTACATCGGGGCGACCGTGTCGCTGGCAGGCGTGCTGCAGGGGCCGATCGATGTGAACTATTACGGCGCTGAAGTGGGTACGTTCCTTTACGACCCGGCCGTATTGGGCGTTGTGTCCGCGACGACATTCAATGTCGGTGCAATGGGGCCGTTCGATCAGTTCATCGTCAGTGGCGTGAACATGACCCAAGGCGCCTATGCAGGTGGCGTTCTGCCGCTAACGGGCTTCAGCGGTCTTCTTCCGCCGATCCTGGGTGAGACGATCCGTGTGAACGTGGCAATGACAGCTGCGGAATACGGCGTCATCCAAAACCCGCCTGCGGGTTCGGGCATTGGCCTTGTCGTTTCGGGCGGTAACAGCATCTACACCGATCCTTGCTTTGCGCAGGGCAGCCTGATCCGCACCGAGCGTGGCGACCTGCCGGTCGAACAACTGCGCGCTGGTGATCTGGTTCTGACCGCTGATGCGGGCTACCAGCCGATCAAATGGGCGGGTCAATCCTATCTGTCGGCGACGGATCTGGATCAGCGCCCGAACATGACACCTGTCCGCATCGCGCAGGGCGCGCTGGGTGCAAACCTGCCCATGCAAGACCTGATCGTGTCGCCGCAGCACCGCATGTTGGTGAACGGCACCGCCGTGCATGGCGTCACCGGCCATGATGAGGCTTTTGTCGCTGCCAAGCATCTGGTTGGTCTCGACGGGGTCGTCGTTGCCAAAGACATGACCGAAGTCACCTACTATCACATCCTGCTGGATGCGCATGCGGTGATCATGTCGAACGGCGCGCCGAGCGAAAGCTTCTATCTGGGTGATTTCACCCGTCGCACGCTGAACCCGCGTCTGATGGAAGAAATACGCGCGATCGAGCCGAAGCTGCAAGACGCAGACTTCCTGCCCGAAATGGCGCGTCCTGCGCTGACCGGTGCTGAAGCCCGCGCTGTCATCGCTGACGCTGCCGGCGCAGAGCTGCTGGTTGCAGGCCGCGAACTGGTCTGATCTTTATCAGCCATGTCAAAAGAAACGGCCCCCTGTTTCGGGGGCCGTTTTGCGTTAAAGATCGGGCGCGTCGGCCTCTGGCTTTTTAGCCTTTGCATCGTCGACAAGCTCGAACCACATCGCGTTCAGCACTGCGAATGTGACGGCCAAGGGAAGGCCAAGGATCCAGGCAAAATACCACATGTTATGCGTCCTTTCCTAATAGGCGTGACCGCTGCCGTTGATGTCATCGTCGCGCACCTTGCCCCACAGCAGCTTATAGGCCCAGGCGGTATAGGCGCAGATCAGCGGCAAGAAGATCGCGGTCGAGACCAGCATAATGAACAATGTCACATGGCTGGATGACGAATCCCAGACCGTCAGGCTGGCACCGGGTTGGGCCGACGAGGGCAAGATGAACGGGAACATCGACAGCCCGACCGAGGCGATGATCCCGATGATTGCCAACCCGCTGCCCGCCATGGCCAATAGCTCGCGCTTGAACTGCAGCGCGACCAGAACCAGCACCGGCCCAAGGAACCCCAGCACCGGCGCGATCATCATCCACGGATGGGCGGCATAATTGCTGAACCACAGCCCGCCTGCGGCCTCGACCGATTTCGCCAGCGGGTTCGATGGCCCTGCGGGAGCGAAAGTGCTGGTCACCTGATACCCGTCGATGAACAGCCACAGCGCAATACCGCCCAGCGCATAAAGGGCCAGCGAGGCAAGCGTTGCGATCCGGCCAAAGCGCCGGGCGCGGGCGGCGACCACGCCTTCGGTTTTCAGGACAATCCAGTTCGCGCCGTGCATGGTAAGCATTGTCACCGACAACAGCCCGCACAGCAGGGCAAACGGGTTCAGCAGGCCGAAAAAGCTGCCGTCGTAAAAGATGCGCATATCCGTCCCCAGCCGGAACGGCACGCCTTGCAGCACGTTGCCGACCGCAACGCCAAAGATCAGCGCCGGGACAAAGCCGCCGATGAACAGCGCCCAGTCCCAGTTGCGCCGCCACCGCACGCTTTCGCGTTTCGACCGGTATTTGAACCCCACCGGCCGCAGGATCAGCGCCATCAAGATCGCGAACATCGCCAGATAAAAGCCCGAAAACGACACCGCATAGAGGATCGGCCAAGCGGCAAAGATCGCGCCACCGCCCAAAACCAGCCAGACCTGGTTGCCTTCCCAGACGGGGCCGATGGTGTTGATGATCACCCGCCGCTCGATATCGGTCTGGCCCGCGAAAGGCAGCAGGATCGCTACCCCCAGGTCAAACCCATCCATCAGGGCAAAGCCGATCAGCAGCACGCCCAGCAGCACCCACCAGATCAGGCGCAACGTATCATAGTCGATCAGCTGATGTAGGATCATGCGCGTTTCTCCACAACGGGGCCAGATTTGGCGAATAGCGGGCGTTCGGGCGCATCATCGGGGGCGGGGCCCTTTTGAATGGCGGCCAGCATCATGCGCACTTCGATCACCAACAGCACCGAATACATGGCGGTAAAGCCGGCGATGGTGAACAGCACAGTCGGCACCGTCAGATGCGAGACCGCAGCCACAGTAGGCAGCACGCCGTCGATGGCCCAAGGCTGTCGCCCGAATTCGGCAACGATCCAGCCAAGCTCTGCCGCGATCCACGGCAGCGCCATGGCGGCAACGGCGACCTTCAGCGGCCAGCGGCGGGTATCCAACTGCCGCCGCGCCGACAGGTAAAAGAACCCTGCCATCAGCAGCACATTCAGGAAGCCGATCCCGACCATGCCGCGGAAGGCAAAGAACAGCACCGGCACATAGGGCACCGTGTCCCATGCGGCCGCGATGATCTGATCCTCGGTCGCATCGCGCGGGTCATCGACATATTTCATCAGCAGCAGGGCATAGCCCATATCTGCTTTATATTCATCGAAACGCGCCGCAACCTCGGGGTCGACGGACTGACCGGTGGGGGTGGCGCGATAGTCTTGCAGCGCGTCATAGGCGATCAGGCCGGAACGGATGCGTTCCTCATTCTCGACCAGCAGCTCTGCGATGCCGGGGATCTCTTGGGTCAGCGAACGCGTCCCGATCAGCCCCATCACCCATGGAATATGAACCCCGAAATGGGTGGTGCGTTCGTCCATGTCGGGGATGCCGACCAGCGTGAAAGATGCAGGCGCTGGCTGGGTTTCCCACATGCCTTCGATCGCGGCCATTTTCATCTTTTGGTTTTCAGACACCAGATAGCCGCTTTCATCCCCCAACACGACCACCGCCACCGATGCAAGCAGCCCGAACGAGGCCGCAACCGTCATCGAGCGTTTTGCAAGTTCCACGAACCGCCCGCGCAGCAGGTAAAAGGCCGAGACCCCCAGCACAAAGACCGAGGCCGTGACATAGCCCGCCGAGACCGTATGCACGAAACGCGCTTGCGCCACGTGGTTCATCAGCACTTCGAAAAAGCTGACAATCTCCATGCGCATGGTGTCGGGGTTGAATTCGGCGCCGACCGGATGTTGCATCCAGCCGTTTGCGATCAGGATCCACAGCGCCGAGAAATTCGACCCGATGGCGACCGCATAGGTGGCCATCAGGTGGCCAACCTTTGACATCTTGTCCCATCCGAAAAAGAATAGGCCGACGAATGTCGCTTCCATGAAAAAGGCCATCAAGCCTTCGATCGCCAGCGGGGCGCCGAAAATATCGCCCACGTAATTGCTGTAATAGCTCCAGTTCATGCCGAACTGGAATTCCATGACAATGCCTGTGGCGACGCCCAGCACGAAATTGATGCCGAACAAAGTGCCCCAGAACTTTGTCATTTGCCGCCAGATCACGCGGCCTGTCATCACATAGACGGTTTCCATCACCGCCAGCAGGATCGACAGGCCCAATGTCAGGGGCACGAATAGGAAGTGGTAGAGCGCAGTCAGCGCGAACTGGAAGCGCGATAGAGTAACGATGTCAAATTCCATCACGATGCCTTTCCCGGCAGCTCGCCGGCGTTATGCATACTGGATGCCCGATGTTTCGGGTCATCTGGCGAAGGGGCCGGTCCCTAGTCGGGGCGCAGCAAGGCTAGCGCGGCGTTAAAGCCGGGGCTGGCGCGGTCATGGCGGGCGGTAATGCGTCCGCGCTGCATGACGATCAGGCGGTCGGCGATTTCGGCCTCGCGCCGGATGTGGGTTGCGATGACGATTGTGCGCTGCGCGGTCAAGGCGGCGAGCTGCGTAATTACGTCGCGCGCGACCGCGCTGTCCAAGCCTTCGGTCGGCTCGTCCAGCAGCCACAGCGGCGCATCGCGCAGGATCATCCGCGCCAGCGCCAGCCGCCGCGCCTGTCCGCCCGACAGGCCAAGGCCGCCCTCGCCAAGACGCGTATCCAGCCCGTCCGGCAAGGCATTTTCCAGCCCCGCGCGCGCCAATGCGGCCAGCAGCACCGCGTCATCGGCCTCTGGGGCGGCAAGGCGCAGGTTGTCCCGCAGGCTTTGTGCAAAAATCTGGTTGCTTTGCGTCATCAGCGCGGCGGGCAAAGCCTGCACGATACCGTGATCGGGGGTGATCTCTTGCATCAGCAGCGCCAGCAAACTGGATTTCCCCGCGCCGGAATGGCCGATCAGCGCGACCGTCTCGCCCTGCGCGATATCCAGCGCCAAATCCGCCAGACGCTGATCGCTTTTGCCGCTGACGCTGACGCCGTCCAGATGCACGGCAAGTGCGCCGGCGGGGGCGGCAAGGGGCACTGTCTTGGGGGGCGGGGCAAGCTGCGCGTTCAGGCGGCGCGCGGCAAGGCGCATGCGGGGCAGTTCCATCGCGCCGCGTCGCAGCGCGGCAAAGGGCTCGATGGCCGCGAATGCAAGCAGCACCGACAGCGCCGCGCCGGGGGCCGAAAGCAGACCCTGTTGCACCAACAGCCCTGACACCAGCAAAACGCCGGACAAAACAGCCGCGCCAACCAGGCCAAAGCCAAGGCCGGTGCGCAGCTCGATCCGGTTCAGCGCTGTATCGGTCTTGGCCAGACGGCGGTCGGTCGCCAAAATCGCATCGGCTTGCGCCTGAAGTTGGCCCACCATCAGCAGATCTTTTTGCCCCTGCACCAGATCGACGGTCTGGGCGCGGCAGGTTTCCAGCATCTGCGCGCGGCGCAGCGTGGCGCGGGCGGCACGCTGGGCAGCGATCAGGGGCAATGTGATCCCCGCGACCAACAAGACAGCAATCACCCCCAGCCCGAGCCCCAGATTCATCCACCCCAGCAGCAGCCCCGCGCCAATCGCCACCGACAGCGCCGCCATCGCGGGCACCAGAATCCGCAGGTAAAGACTGTCCAGCGCGTCAATATCATGCGTCAGACGAAACAGCAGGCGCGCGGGCCGCATCAGCAGCCGTCCCGCAGCACCGGGGCGGGACCAGCTGTCGAACAGCTGCGCGCGCAGGCTGGCCAGCACGCGCAGGGTCGCATCATGGGTGACCAACCGCTCGCCATAACGCGCGGCGGTGCGCCCCAGCGCCAGCAGCCGGATCGTGGCCGAGGGCATGAAAACATCAAAGGCAGCTTTCGCGGCAAAGGACAGGCCAGCCAGCGCAGCCGCGGTCAGGAACCAGCCTGACAGTCCCAGCAGAGCCGCCCCCGCCAGTGCGGTCAGTGCGGCCAGTGCGGCCCCTTGCAACATGGCGCGCCGCTGGTGTTGCCAGAACAGGCGCAGGACGGGGCGCAGGTCACGCAGCAGGCCGGATTTCATGCGGCATCCTCCATCCCGATCGGGTCAAGCTGGATGATCCGGTCCATTTTTGCAGCAAGGACAGGGTCATGGGTGGCGGTGATCAGGGTCTTGCCCTTTGCCGCACGCAGCAGGCTGTGGGTCACCTCGGCAGCGGTGGTCGGGTCGAGATGCGCTGTCGGCTCATCCGCCAGCAGCAGCATCGCGGGGTGATCTGCGGGGCGTGCCATGGCGCGCGCAAGGGACAGGCGCAGCACCTCGCCTCCCGACAGGCCATAGCCGCCCTCGCCAATCGGGCCGCTGCCATGCAATGCGGCGACGCGCTGCATCTGCGCATCCGCCATCGCCTGCGCGGCGGCCCCCGGCGGCAAGTCGCGCCCAAGGCTGATGTTCTGTGCCAAGGTGCCTGCGAAAATATGCGGGTCCTGCCCGATCCACGCCATATGTTGTCGCATCTGCGCGGGTGTCTGGCCTGCGATGTAGATCGCGCCCTGATCGGGCGGCACCAGTCCCGCGATCAGCGCCAGCAGAGTGGATTTACCACCGCCGCTGGGAGCCATGATCGCCACATGCTCGCCCGCTGCGATCTTTAGCGATAGGGCTTGCAGCACGGGTTTGTCTGCGCCGCTATGGCGGAAGCTGACCTGATCCAAATGGACGGCGGGAGCAGTAGGGCTGGCGGGTGCGGGCGGCGCGCTGGGCAGTTGAGTGCCAGCACCTGCGATCTGTATCTGCAGCGCCGCCAGCGCCGCCTCGCCATTCGCGCGATCGTGCCAGACGGCAGATAATTCGCGCATGGGTTCAAAGAAATGCGGGGCCAGCAGCAAGATGAACATGCCCTGGGTCAGCGACAACTGCCCGCCCCAAGCGCCGAAATTCAGATCGCCCAGCAGGTGAAAGCCGACATAGACCGCGACCATCGCCACGCCCAAGGCGGAAAACAGCTCCAGCACCGCCGAGGTCATAAAGGCGATACGCAGCACTGCCATCGTCTTTTCGCGCAAGGTTTCGGCATGGGTGTGGATGGCGGCGGTGGTGCGCGCCGTCGCGCCGAGGCCGCGAATGGTGGCAAGCCCCCGCAGACGTTCCAGCAAAAATGCGTTCATCTGGCCCAGCTCTACCATCTGCGCGCGGCTGGTCGCCTCGGCCCGCCAGCCGATCAGCGCCATGAACAGTGGAATAACCGGCAGCGAAATCAGCAGGGCCAGCGCCGCCGCCCATGATAGCGGAAAGACAACCGCGACGATGACAAGCGGCAGGATCGTCGCCTTGCAGCGGATGGGGCGAAAGCGCGCCAGATAGGGCACCACGGCCTCGGCCTGCTCGGCGATGATACTGGCTGCGGCGCCCGATTCCTGCCGGTCGCGGTCCAGCGGCGAGCTGGCAAGCAGCCGTGCCAGCGCGGCGGCCCGCAGATCGGTCAATGCGGCGCGCGCGGCCTGAAACGACAGGCGCGCGCCCAGCGCATCCAGCCACGCCCGCAGCGCGCCCAAGGCCAGCACCCCCATCGCCTGATAGGGCAGGGCATCGAAATGGCCGCTGGCCATGGCACCAACCGCCATCGCGATCAGAAGGGCCTGCGGTAACCACAAAAGGCTGGAAAGCGAGGGAAGCAGATCCGCACCGCCAGCTTGTGGCAGGGTTTCATTGCGGCTCCGCTGAACGTGAACCGAACGGCTATGGCGCATGGCTTGCTCGCTGGTCGTTTATCGCGCGCATTGTTACAATTTTGACCAAAGGGGCAAGTAGAAACGACCATAGGGGTGGGGCGTGCTGTGCATGGCGGCTATCCCTTTTGGGCGGTAGTAGGCGCCATTGCACTTGCCTGCGAATGCTGGAACAGTCGCGCCTCATCTTGCGCTGTCTCTGAATGGAGGAATGAAAATGTCGCAAACGGAATCATATGACGGCCCGGCGATTCGCCAGATCGACGAGACATTCTCGGCCGTGGGGCAGATCTCGCCCGCGGATGTGGCGGGGATCGCCGCGCTGGGCTTTAAATCGCTGGTGTGCAACCGTCCCGATCAGGAAGAGCCCGGCCAGCCCAGCTATGCCGAGATCGCGGATGAAGCCGCGAAGCACGGCCTCAGCGTCACCTATATCCCCGTAACCGGGGGTGTCGGCCCGCTGCCCGCGCAGATCACGGCGATGCGCGAGTTTTTGGAAACCGCGCCGACCCCGGTTCTGGGCTATTGCCGTTCTGGCACGCGCGTCGGCGTTATTTACGACGCGACGAAATAAGAAAGGGGGCCTTTTGGCCCCCTTTTCATGCTTTGCGGCCGATGCTCCAGACCAGCGGTGCCAGCACCAATGCGATGGCGGGGAAGATCATCCAGTTGATCACTTCCCAGCCCGAGGCCTGCAAAAGCGCCCCCGAAAAGAACGACGCCAGCGCGACGGTGCCAAAGATGACAAAGTCGTTCAGGCCCTGCGCCCGCGCGCGTTCCGCCTGAGTATGGGATGCGGTCAGCATGGCCGTCGCACCGATAAAGCCGAAATTCCAGCCCACGCCCAGCAAGATCAGCGACAGATAGAAATTCATCAGGCCAAAGCCGCCCAGTGCCGCAATGGCTGAAAGGCCAATGATGACAAGGCCCGCAGCGGTGATCCGCTCGGTTCCAAAGCGGGCCATCAGGCGACCTGTAACCAGGCTGGGCAGGAACATCGCCAGCACGTGCCATTGGATGCCCAGCGCTGCGTGATCCACGCCGTGGCCGTGGCCGACCATCGCCACAGGTGCGGCGGTCATGACAAAGACCATCAGCCCATAAGTGACCAGCCCCGACCCCAGCGCCAGCGCAAAACGCGGTGATCGCAGCAATTGCCCCACGCTGCGCATCGGCGCGTCCGAGGCGGTGACCTGCATCGGCGGCGTGCTGCGCAGGCGCGTCAGAACCAGGATCGCCAGCAGGGCAAGGCCGGCCTGGGCTAGGAAACTGCCCGCAAAAGGCACATCGGTGATCGAATTTCGCGTCCAGATGACTGTTTGCGGCCCGATGATCGCGGCGAATAGCCCGCCCACCATGACCCAAGAGATCGCCTTGGCCCGCTGCGCATCGCTGGCCGCATCGGTGGCGGCAAAGCGGTAGCTTTGCACGTTCGCGGCGTAATAACCCGCCAGCATCGTGCCAATACAGAAGATGACAAAGCTATGGTTCAAAATGCCGGTAAAGGCCACAAGGCCGCCCAGAATGGCCAGCAGCGCCCCGATGAAATAGGCCGATTGCCGTCCATAACGGCGCATGATGAAGGCCGAAGGCAGCGTCCCCAGCGCCAGACCCAGATTGAACAGGCTGACAGGCAGCGTGGTCAGGGCGGGATTGTCGGACAGCTGTTGTCCGATCAGCCCGCCAAGCGAGACGATGATCGGCGGGGACGCTGCCCCTAATGCCTGTGCCACGGTCAGCACAATCAGATTGTGCCGGAAAAGATTGTCTTGGGTCGTGTGGGCCATTGCCTTCGCCAATTCGGTTGCAGGCGCCAAGGCACAGGCAACCCCGCGGGTCCAAGGGAACCCGTCAGTGGCGGATCAGACCCGAAGCATCACGCCTGCGCGGCGCTAAAGTTATCGTAAAGCACCTTCATCACCTGCTGCGCGGCGGGGCTGTTGACGCGATACCAGATGGTCTGGCCATCGCGACGGCCCTGAATGATCCGATCGCGGCGCAAAAGCGCAAGGTGCTGTGATACCGTTGAATCGCGGATGCCCAGAAACTCGGCCAATTGGCCAACGGATCTCTCACCTTCGCCGAGATGGCACAGGATCAATAGCCGATGTCGGTTACCCAAGGATTTCAGCAGATCACTTGCTTCGTCCGCGACACACCGCATGGTTTCAGGGTCGATCTTGATATCAATGCCCATGGCTTCGTAGCTACAATTCTAAAAAAATACTGTCAACGATTGCGGCATGCCAAAGGGGCACCGCACTGCCGCGCAATATTGTCGCTTTTGTGCCGAACCGCCAGTGGGTTATTCTATATTGGCGATAATCCGCGGTCTTTCCGCCTAAATAGGCGAGATTCTTGAAGAATTTCACCAGAACAAGCGGATTATGGGCGCAAATACGCAATAATGACTTGCATCATTGACGCAACGAAAGGCGCATGGGCAACGCCTGTATTGCAAGGTGAAAGGGATCAGCTGGCCGCCGTGCGCGTTAACGCACGGATGGCTTGCTGCGAAGCTGTCCTTGCGCGCGGGCGGGGCCAAAGCGTGTGGCGGCGGCGCGCCTGCGGACAGGTTTGGGGGCGGGGTCGAGCGTGGCGAACTGATCCAAAATGGCGCAATCCGGCCCGTCATCCCCATGGCAACTTGCAGCAAGGCGCTGCAGCGCCTGGCTCATCTCTTGCAGCTCGCGCGCTTGCGCGGCCAATGTCTGCGCATGGCCGGTCGCAACCGCCTTTACATCTGCGCTGGCGCGGTGGGGGTCGCGCCACAGGCCCAGCAGGTCGCGGATCTGTTCGACACCAAACCCCATGCGGCGACAGCGGCTGATAAAGGTCAGCGCGGCAATGTCGCCTTCGGCGTAATGGCGATAGCCGGACAATGACCGCGCCGCTGGCGCGATCAGTCCGATCTGCTCATAGTAACGGATCATTTTTGCCGACAGGCCGGTGGCCTTGGCAGCATCGCCGATATTCATGGCATCAGGCCGCAGGTGTTGCGGGAAAACCCGCATCGGCAAGGGCGGCGCTGATCTGATCGGCGCCCGCACGGCTGCTGACAACGATCAGCCGGTCGTCCGGGGCGGCATCGACCTTTGCATCTGGGTCGATGTCATGGATCGCGGCGGTGACAGCGCGGGCGCAGCCACCACAGGTCATATTCTCGATGCGAAACTTCATGAGAGCCTCCTTGCTCTTGGTCCCGTCACCTTAGATGGGGCTTCCCACCATGGTAAGGTCAAGACGCAAGCGAGGCTATCTGTCGATTTATTCTGCGGCGAAACCAACCGAGAATTTACCGCACCAATCGCTGGCGCTGACGACGGGCCAAAAGCCACGGGTCTCAGCAGTCGGCTGGCTGATCGGCGGGTTCGCACGGCACAGGCCGGCGTCTTGAAGCTTGCTAGCGGAATTGGCCACGTGATCCTCGTAGAAGGCACAGGCATTGCAGGTGCTGGTTGCCATCGGGGTCATCCTTTTGCTGGCGTTTTGGTCTGGCTGGCTAGCGTCTGCTGGCTGGCTGGTAAGACATAATTAGAACCTCTCTAAAGTGACGTCAAGAAAAGAAAATGAAAAAATGTAATAAAAACAAATGGTTGACTGATTTACTTGGGAAATACTTCACGACAAAAACACTCGGAAAGCGGGAAAAATAGAGCCGCGCCCCTGACTGGGACGCGGCAACATGCTGAAACGGATGGGGATTTTAAGGGGGGGGGTTACGCCTTGGCCTTGGCCCGCTCGCGCAGCAGGGTAAACAGCCCTGCGGCCAGAATGATCGACCCGCCGATGATCACGCGCTGTTCCAGCGTCTCGCCAAAAAAGAAAAGCCCGATCAGGCTGACGAATCCCACCTGCAAGAAGGCAAAGGGCTGCACCGCCGAGGCCTCGGCCACCTCATAACATTTGATCAGCATCCAATGCGACAGCATGCCAAAGACGCACAGGCCCAGCATAAAGACCCAGTCCGAAGGCGCCATCGGCTCCCAATAGAACACGCCGACGGCAGTGGCGCAGATCGCACCGACCAGCGCGCTCCAGGCCATGCTGGTGCTGGCGCTGTCCTTGCGCGAGACATAGCGCGTCAGCAGAGAATAAAGCGCAAAGATCGTCGCCGCCGCCAGCGGTATGATCGCGGTCAGGCTAAAGACATGGCCGCCCGGCTGCAAAATGATCAGCACGCCGACAAAGCCGATGCCGATCGCCGTCCAGCGCCGCCAGCCGACTTTTTCGCCCAGGATCGGCCCCGATAGCGCCGCCACGATCAGCGGATAGCTGGTAAACACCGCATGGCTCTCGATCAGCCCCAGCACGGTAAAGGCATAGACCAGCAATGCCGTCTCGACGATCAGCAGCACGCCGCGCAGGGGCTGCAGGATCGGATAGGCCGTGCGCAGGCCCTTTTTCAGCGATCCGGTGCTGACTTGCACAATGGCCAGCGCAAAGATGGCAAAGAACACATAGCGGATCATCAGCACCAGATAGACGTTATATTCGCCCGCCAGATGCCGCGACAGCCCGTCCTGAATCGAGAAGACCATCGTCGTCATCACCATCAGCATGATGCCGAGGCGGGTATTTTGGGTGCTCATAGCGGGAACCTTGCGGTGGTCATGTGGCGCTTGCGGCCATAGCCTTTGATCCGAGTCACCATAAGGCCGGCGGCCTCGAGGTTGGCGCGCACAAAGCCAGCGGCGGCATAGGTGGCAAGCGTGCCGGCGGGGGTCATATGCCGGGCGACCTGCGCCAGCAGGGCGGCGTCCCACATCTCGGGGTTCTTTGCGGGGGAAAATCCGTCCAGATACCAGGCATCCGCGCGGTCTTGCCATGCGGGCAGCGTCTCGCGCGCGTCCCCGATGATGACGTTCAACTGTACGTTGCCCGCAAGCGTTACGCTATTGCCGGTGCTGAGGGCTGTCGCAAGTTCTGCCGCCTCATCCGCGACCGCGGGAAAGGCTGCCAGTGCCTGCGCGCGATCGGTGGGGGTCATGGGAAAGGCCTCGAACGTTGTGAAGGTCAGGCGGCCGGTGGCACCCGATGCGCGCCATTCTTGCAGCGTGACCAGAAAGTTCAGGCCAGTGCCAAACCCCAGCTCGGCAATATGAAAGTCGCCGGTGAACCGGGCAGGCAGGTCATTGCCGCGCAAGAAAACATAGCGTGTTTCCTCTAGCCCGTTGTCGAGCGAGAAATACGGGTCGTCAAAGCGATCCGACACGGGAATCGTGCCGTCGCGCCACGTGATGGTCGCGTGCTGGTTGTCCATGGAAGCCTGCCTTAGAATAGGGCCACAATCTGCCGAAGGGGCCAAAATGGCAAGCTGCGACGTAACGGTGATGGGGGCGGGCATATTCGGCCTGTCTTGTGCCTGGGCCTTGGTGCAACGCGGTGCAAAAGTGCGCGTCATCGACCCCTTTGGCCCCGGCGCGGGGGCAAGTGGCGGGGTGGTCGGCGCGCTTGCGCCGCATGTGCCCGACCAGTGGAACCCGAAAAAGCAGTTTCAACTGCAAGCGCTGCTGATGGCGGATCGCTATTGGGCCGCTGTGACCGAGGCAGGCGGCGCGCCCAGCAGCTATGCCCGCACCGGTCGCATCCAGCCGCTGGCGGATCAGGCTGCGGTGACTTTGGCGCGCCAGCGCGGGTTGAATGCGGTGGATCTGTGGCAAGGGCAGGCCAACTGGCAGGTGGTGCCTCTCGCCGATAACAGGTGGGGGATCGGATCGGCGACGGGTCTTGGCGTCTTCGATAGCCTGTCGGCGCGCATCTCTCCGCATCGCGCGGTGGCGGCACTGGTTGCCACCCTTCGGGCGCGCGGGGTCGCGGTCGTGCCGGATGCGCCGCTGCAGGGGCAAGTGATCTGGGCGACCGGCTATGCGGGGATCAAGGATCTAACCGCCGCGCTGGGGCGCAGCGCAGGCGGCGGCGTCAAGGGGCAGGCGGCGGTGCTGGCCTGCGATCTGCGCGATCAGCCGCAATTGTTTATCGAGACACTGCACGCCATTCCCCACGCCGATGGCACGGTGGCCATCGGGTCAACCTCGGAAAATCAATGGGATGATGACAGCAAGGTGGATGCGCAGGTCGAGGCGCTGATCGCCCGCGCCCGCGATCTGGTGCCCGTGCTGCGCGATGCGCCCGTGGTTGCGCGATGGGCCGGTGTGCGGCCCAAGGCCAAATCCCGCGCGCCGCTGCTGGCTGCCTATCCGGATCGCCCCGGCCATTTCATCGCCAATGGCGGCTTTAAAATCGGCTTTGGCGTCGCGCCGATGGTGGGCGAGGTGATGGCCGATCTGGTGCTGGAGGGGCGCGATACCATCCCAGCGGGCTTTGGGTTCTAACCCTTGCGCCGCAGATGTTCGTCCAAGCGCGGCATAATCTCGACAAAGTTGCAGGGCTTGTGGCGATAGTCCAGCTGCGCGGCCAGAATCCCGTCCCACGCATCCTTGCAGGCGGAGGGGCTGCCGGGCAGCGCGAACAGATAGGTGCCCTGCGCAACACCGCCCGTCGCGCGGCTTTGCACGGCGGATGTGCCGATCTTTTGGAACGAGATCATGGCGAACACCGTGGCAAAGGCGTCGATCTCTTTTTCATAGACATCGCGATGCGCCTCGACCGTGACATCGCGGCCGGTCAGGCCGGTGCCGCCGGTACTGATCACCACATCAATCGCCGGATCGGCGCACCATGCGCGCAGCTGATCCGCGATCACCGCCCGCTCGTCGGGCAGGATCGCGCGGGCGGCGAGGGTATGGCCCGCATCCCCCAACCTTTGCACCAGTACATCGCCGGATCGGTCATCTGCCAGCGCGCGCGTGTCGGATACGGTCAGCACGGCGATATTAAGGGGGATAAAGGCGCGTTCGGTCATAGGCGGGCTTTCAATGAGAGCAGATCGGCCCAAGCCTCGCGCTTGGCGCCGGGTTCGCGCAGCAGATAGGCGGGGTGGGTCATGGGCAGGGCGGGGCGGCCCGTGACCTCGGCCCAGTTGCCGCGCAGGCGCAAGATACCGGCCTGACCCAGCAGCGCCTTGCACGGCGTATTGCCCATCAGCACCAGATATTCGGGGTCAGCCAGTTCGATATGCCGCTGTAGAAACGGCAGCATCATGGCAATTTCAGTATCCGATGGCGTGCGGTTTTCTGGCGGCCGCCAGGGCAGCACATTGGCGATATAGACCGCCTGATCGGCCATTGGCGCGCTGCGCGACAGGCCGATGGCCCCGAACATACGATCCAAAAGCTGCCCGGCGCGCCCGACAAAGGGACGGCCCGCGCGGTCCTCCTCGCGCCCCGGTGCTTCGCCGACGATCATCACGCGGGCGGCAGGGTCGCCGTCGCTGAACACGAAACTGCGCGCCCCTTGCTTGAGGGCGCACAGATCGAACCCCTCCATCACGCTGGCGAGCTGTTCCAGGTTTTGCGCGCTGGCGGCCAGCGCTGCAGCCTCGGCGGGGGCATCAACCTCGGGCAGGGGGCCAAGACGGGCGGCTTTGGGCTTTTCCGGTGCGGCGATCGGGGCGGGCGCGGCGATTTTGGGGCTTTCACCGGGCAGCGCATAGCGATCCACGGGCTGATCGGCGATGGCCTCATCAGCGCCCATCTCGACCAGCCAGGCCAGCATCTCGCGCGTCGCGTAAAAATCAGGGGCAGTATCCATTGTGCTAAGATAATCATCCTTGCTGCAAAAGGGCAGAGGGAATCGGGCGATGCCGCCTTGACGCCCCCCGCGCTTTGGGCGCAAGTCCACGGGTGAAAAAGGCCGCATGCGCGCGCGGCCCTGTCGGAATAGGAGCGATTGGATGACCCGGACTGTATATGTAAACGGCGAATATCTGCCCGAGACCGAGGCCAAGGTCTCGATCTTTGACCGTGGCTTTGTCATGGGCGATGCGGTTTACGAAGTGACCGCCGTTGTAGGCGGCAAGCTGTTGGACTTTGCGGGTCACGAAGCGCGCCTTGCCCGCTCGCTGAACGAGATCGAAATCGAAAATCCCTTTGCGGAAGGCGAGCTGCTGGCGATCCACCGCGAGCTGCTGGCCAAGAATGAATTGGTCGATGGCGGTATCTATCTGCAGGTAACGCGCGGCAATCCGGGCGACCGCGATTTCGTCTTCCCCGATCCGGCTGTCGTGAAACCGACCGTCGTGCTTTACACCCAATTAAAGCCCGGCGTGCTGCAATCGCCGACAGGGATCAACGGCATCCGCGTGATTTCGGTGCCCGAGATGCGCTGGCACCGCCGCGACATTAAAACCGTGCAACTGCTGTATCCGTCCATGGCCAAGATGATGGCGAAAAAGGCGGGCGTTGATGATGCATGGTTCGTCGAGGATGGCTTTGTCACCGAAGGCTCGTCGAACAATACCTATATTGTGAAGGACGGCGCGATCATCACCCGCCCGCTGTCGCAGGATCTGCTGCACGGCATCACCCGCGCCGCGCTGCTGCGCTACGCGAACGAGGCGCAGATCAAGATTATCGAGCGGCCCTTTACCATCGCCGAGGCACAGGCGGCGGACGAGGCGTTCCTGACCTCGGCCTCGGCCTTTGTGACGCCAGTGATCGAGGTGGACGGCGCCGCCATTGGCGCGGGCACCCCCGGCCCGATCGCAAAGCGCCTGCGCGAGATTTACATCGACGAGGCGCTGAAAGCCGGCATCTAAAAACGGCATCTAAAAGATAAAGGGCGGGTTATCCCGCCCTTTTATTTTGTCGCAAGCAAGATTTACTTGGTCGCAAGCTCGGCGCGGAAAAACAGCGCGACCAGCACCGAGATGACCGACAATAGCGCAAGGTTCAGCGCAAGCTGCATATCCAGCGCATTCGACAGCCATGTGCCGATGACCGTGGTCGCGATCCCCAGCAGCGTCAGCACTGCGATAAACTGCCCGATATTGCCCAGCCAGATCCGCACCGGCGAGCGCCGCTTGGCCGCATCCTGCCGCGTCAGGCGCAGCGTATAAAGGTGCAGGCCGATAAAAACGGGCGTGAAGACGATCAGATTGGCGATGCTCCACCGCGAGACATAAGGCACGTAATCGCGCGGCGCCAACCGCTCGATCAGGTCAGATCCCAGCGCCTGCACATTCCATACGACAACGATCAGTGCCAAAAACTTCAGGGCGTAAAACAGCGCTTCGCGGGCGGAATAAGACGGCTGCGGGCGTGGCATCGGGGGAATGCGCCCCTCGGGGTCGGCCCAAGCGGCTAGGGCATTTTCAGCCTCGGCCGCGCTCCAGCCCGCATCTTGCAGGCGGTTGCGGATCACCTCGCGCCCGATACCGGCCGCCAATGCGTCGCGCACAAAGTCGGACAGCTGGGCGGGCGCGCTCATCCTTGATGCGCCTTTTCAAAGGCGGCAAGCTGCGCGGGGCTGGCATCCGTTTGGTTCTGGGCGCGCCAGGTCTCATAGGGCATGCCATAGAACATCTCGCGCGCGGGTTCTTTGCCGATGGTCACGCCCATCTCGGCTGCTGCCTCATCCATCCAGCGGGCCAGACAGTTGCGGCAGAATCCGGCAAGGTTCATCAGGTCGATATTCTGTACATCGGGGCGGTCTTGCATCAGGTGCTGTTGCAGGCGGCGAAAGGCGGCGGCCTCGATCTGGATGCGGGTTTGCTCGTCCATCGGTTTTCTCCTAAATCAAAGTCAGCGCGCGCTGCAGCAGCGGCGCAAGGCGGGCGGCCCACCCGGCTTGCTGCGCGGGGGTAGTGATCAGATCGTTGCGGATTTCGATCAGCGTGTTCAGGCGATGATAGCGCAGCGCGTGGCGGTCGATACTGTCCCCGGGCAAATGACCGCTATAGGGCTGGTTTGCGCCCACGCTTAGATCGCCCTCGGCCCGTAGCAGATCGATCAGCGCCTGTGAGTAATCGGGATCGGCGGGGTCGAACAGGATGCCGATATGCCACGGGCGGGGCGGGCGGCCACGCAGTTGCGGCGTAAAGCTATGCACGGCGACGATCACCGTATCATCCTGCCGCGCCGCAAGGCTCTCAATGGCGGCGTGATAGGGGCGGTAAAGCCGCTGCAAGCGTTCCTCGCGCGCGGCGTGACCCGCATTGCGGTTCGCGGGAATGACCGAGCCATCATAAAGCCGCATCAGCAAGGTCGGATCATCCTCGCCCCGGTTCGGGTCCATCACAAGGCGCGAGAACCGCGACAGCACGGCAGGGCACTCCAGCAAATCACTTAACGCGCGACTGACGCCCGCCGCGCCGGGATCATAGGCGATATGGCGTGTCATATCTGCCGCGGGCAGGCCCAGATCGCCACCTGCAACCCAATCGGGCACGTGATTGCTGGCGTGATCACAGGTCACCAGCCACCGCGAGCGCCGCGCAGCCCCCATAATTTCAAAGCTTTCCGTGATCCGGTCTTGCGAAACTGTCATGCTGCTGTGTTATGTCTGCTTTGTGCGTTCCACCTGTTTAGGACTGTTGAGCCGCAAAGGGAATTGCGCAATAAGGCGTTAAGTAAGTTAGCGATAACATTGTCCGCAACACGCCTGATCGCACTAGCGGTGTGATAGGCACCTGTCGTCAGAAGGAAGCATCCCATGAAGCGCCACCGCAATGTCAAAATCGTCGCCACACTTGGGCCATCGTCCAGCAGCTACGCGATGATTCGGGCGCTGGTCGAGGCAGGGGCAGATGTCTTCCGCCTGAACATGAGCCATGGCACCCATGACGAACAGCGCGACCGCTATGACATCATCCGTCAGGTCGAGGCGGATCTGGGCGTGCCAATTGCCGTTCTGGCCGACCTGCAGGGGCCGAAACTGCGCGTCGGCACCTTTGCCGATGGCCCGGTGGATCTGTCTGTTGGCGCGCCTTTCCGTCTGGATCTGGACCCGACCCCCGGCGACATCCACCGTGTGCAACTGCCCCACCACGAGATTTTCGCCGCGCTGCGCCCTGGCGCGACGCTGCTGGTGAATGACGGCAAGATCCGCCTGCGCGTCGATCAATGCGGCGCAGATTTTGCCGATTGCACCGTCACCGTTGGCGGCGCGATTTCGAACCGCAAGGGCGTGAACGTTCCTGATGTGGTGCTGCCGCTGGCGGCTTTGTCGGAAAAAGACCTTGGCGATCTGGAATTCGCCTGCCAACTGGGGGCCGACTGGATTGCGCTGTCCTTCGTGCAGCGCGCCGCCGACGTCGAGCAGGCTCGTGCGCTGGTGGGGGATCGCGCGGCGATCCTGGCCAAGATCGAAAAGCCCGCCGCCGTCGATGATTTCGACAAGATTCTGGCGGTGTCTGACGGCATCATGGTCGCGCGTGGCGATCTGGGGGTCGAACTGCCCGTGGCCGCTGTGCCGCCGATCCAGAAACGTCTGATCACCGCCTGCCGCGCCGCGGCAAAGCCGGTCATCGTTGCGACGCAGATGCTGGAATCGATGATCGAAAGCCCGATGCCGACCCGCGCCGAAGTGTCGGACGTCGCAAATGCGATTTACGAGGGCGCCGATGCCGTCATGCTGTCGGCCGAATCGGCCGCCGGTAAATTCCCGCTGGAAGCCGTCGGCACCATGGACAGCGTCGCAACCGAGGTGGAAAGCGATCCGCATTATCGCGAACTGCTGGACAGCACCCGCAAAGCCGTGCGCACCACGATCGCCGAGGGCATGGTCGCCGCCGCGCGCGAGATTGCAGATACCACCGATGTGCGGGCGATCTGCTGCTATTCGCGTTCGGGCAAGACCGCTAATCTGGTGGCGCGTGAACGTCCCCGCACGCCGATCCTGATGCTGACGCCCCTGGTGCCGACCGCGCGCCGCATGTGCCTCAGCTGGGGCACGATCTGCCGCATGACCGAGACGGTGGACGAGTTCCGCTCGGCTGTTGTGGCGGCGGTGCGAATCGCCGTGGCTGAAAATCTGGCGGAAAAAACCGATCACGTCGTGGTGGTTGCAGGTGTGCCGTTCAATGTGGTCGGCTCGACCAACGTTTTGCGCGTCGCCCCTTGTGATGAGCGTTTGATCTACGGCACAGACATGGCATAACGATCAAAACCAAACCCCGGGGGCGTGATGCAGCTTGATTTTGCCTTTGTCGGTGCGGCACTGCTGCTGGGGTTTGCTGTTTTATCGCTGCTGTCGGGGCTGGCCGATGGGCGTCTTTCGCGCTTTGGCCTGCTGTTGTTCGCAGCCGGATTTGCAATTGGCGGCTGGGTGGTGATCAATCATCCCGCCGACTACGGCTTGGCGCAGATCCCCGCGGTTTTCATTCGTGTTCTTGCGGCGCTGACGCGCATTTCCTGACCGCGAACCCCTTGCATCACAGGCAAAGCCGCCTTATAGGGCAGCTTCCTTCGCGCGCCCGGTCAAAGTGGCATACCGAGGCGCGCGCTCACCGACCCGAAGAAGGAGACGGAAATGCCCAAGATGAAGACCAAATCGGCCGCCAAAAAGCGGTTCAAGGTGACCGCAAACGGTCGTGTCGTTGCTGGCCAAGCAGGCAAGCGTCACGGCATGATCAAGCGCACCAACAAGTTCATTCGTGATGCCCGTGGCACCACGATCCTCAGCGCGGCTGACGAGAAAATCGTCAAGCTGTACCTGCCCTACGCATAAGGAGAGCTTGAGATGTCGCGCACTAAAGGCGGTACCGTCACACATCGTCGTCACAAGAAAGTCCTCGACGCGGCAAAGGGTTATTATGACCACCGCCGCCGTACTTTCAAAGTGGCCAAACAGGCCGTCGATAAGGCCAACCAATATGCGACCCGTGACCGCCGCGTCCGTCGTCGTAACTTCCGCGCCCTGTGGATCCAGCGTATCAACGCCGGTGTCCGTGCGATCGACCAAACGCTGAACTATTCGAAGTTCATCAATGGTCTGGCCCTGGCCGGGATCGAGGTTGACCGTAAGGTTCTGGCTGATCTGGCCGTGCATGAACCCGAAGCTTTTGCTGCCATCGTCGAAAAGGCGAAGGCCGCGCTGGCGTAAGTTTTTATCGGCCCCCAAGATCGACCTGGGGGTCGAAATAAAGACAAACAGGAAGCCGCGGACCTTTAGGGGTCTCGCGGCTTCTTGCGTCTTGAGGCTTGGCGCATTACGCCTGCCGCAATAGCGATGAAAGGGGTCCGGGATGGACGATCTGAAAGCGAAATATCTGGGGTTGATCGCGGATGCGGGCGATGAATCCGCGATCGAGGATCTGCGCGTCCAGGCTCTTGGCAAAAAGGGCGAAATCGCCCTTCTGATGCGCGGCCTTGGCGCGATGTCCCCCGAGGAACGCCAAAGCGTGGGCCCCGCGCTGAACGCGCTGAAGGACGAGATCAATTCTGCCATCGCGGCGCGCAAGGCTTCGCTGGGCGATGCCGCGCTGGCCGAGCGTCTGCGCAGCGAATGGCTGGATGTCACCTTGCCCGCGCGCGACCGCCGCAGCGGCACGATCCACCCGATCAGCCAAGTCTCGGACGAAGTCACTGCGATTTTCGCTGATATGGGCTTTGCCGTTGCCGAAGGCCCGCAGGTCGAAAGCGATTGGTATAACTTTGATGCGCTGAACATTCCCGGCCACCACCCCGCACGGGCCGAGATGGACACGTTCTATATGCACCGTCTGGCCGGCGATAACCGCGCCCCATCCGTGCTGCGCACGCATACCTCGCCGGTGCAGATCCGCTCGATGGAGGCGCATGGCGCACCCCTGCGCATCATCTGTCCGGGCCGCGTCTATCGCGCCGATTACGACCAGACCCACACCCCGATGTTCCATCAGGTCGAGGGACTGGCGATTGACCGCAACATTTCCATGGCCAACCTGAAATGGGTGCTGGAAGAGTTCGTGAAATCCTATTTCGAGGTCGACAGTGTCGATCTGCGTTTCCGCGCCAGCCACTTCCCCTTTACCGAACCCTCGGCCGAGGTGGATATCCGCTGTTCGTGGGAGGGTGGCACGCTGAAAGTGGGCGAGGGCGATGATTGGCTTGAGATCCTCGGCTCTGGCATGATCCATCCCAAGGTGCTGAAAGCCGGCGGTATCGACCCCGACCAGTATCAGGGCTTTGCCTTTGGCATGGGGATCGACCGGATCGCGATGCTGAAATACGGCATCCCCGATCTGCGCGCCTTCTTTGACAGCGATCTGCGCTGGCTGCGCCATTATGGCTTTGCAAGTTTGGATGTGCCGACGTTGCAGGGCGGCCTTTCGCGCTAATTCTGTGGCGGCCTGACCGCCCTCACAAATACAAAGGGTTGGAGTGACATGAAATTCACCCTCTCATGGCTGAAAGACCACCTCGACACCACCGCCTCGGTCGAGGAGATCACCGAGGCGCTGACGGACCTTGGTCTGGAAGTCGAAGGCGTCGAGGATAAAACCGCACGTCTGCGCGGCTTCAAAATCGGTAAAGTGCTGAACGCGGTTCAGCACCCCGATGCCGACAAGCTGCGCGTCTGTACTGTGCTTACGGCGGATGGCGAACAGCAGATCGTCTGCGGCGCCCCCAATGCCCGCACCGGGATCACCGTCGTCGTCGCATCTCCCGGCACCTATGTGCCGGGCATCGACGTGACCATTCAGGTCGGCAAGATCCGCGGCGTCGAATCCCACGGCATGATGTGTTCCGAGCGCGAGCTGGAGCTGTCGGACGAGCATGACGGCATTATCGAGCTGCCCTCGGGCGAGGTCGGTCAGGAATTCGTCGATTGGCTGGCGGAAAACCAGCCTGCCAAAGTCGATCCGGTGATCGAGATTGCGATCACCCCAAACCGTCCCGATGCGCTGGCCGTACGCGGCGTTGCGCGTGATCTGGCGGCGCGGGGCCTTGGCACGCTGCGCGCCCGCGACGTTCAGGCCATCGCGCCCAGCTTTGCCACTGATGCGACAATCGCCATTGCCGCCGATACGCTGGATGATGCGCCCGTTTTTGCGGGCCAGGTGCTGCGCGGCGTGAAAAACGGGCCGAGCCCTGTTTGGCTGCAAGATCGCCTGCGCGCCATTGGCCTGCGACCGATCAGCTTCCTTGTCGATGTGACGAATTTCTTTTCCTACGACCTGTGCCGCCCGCTGCATGTCTTTGACCTGGATAAAGTCAAAGGTACCGTTCAGGTGCGCCGCGCCCGTGCGGGCGAGGAGCTGCTGGCGCTGGATGGCAAGACCTATGCCTTGGCAGAGGGGCAGGTGATCGTCGCTGATGACGAAGGTCCGATCTCGGTCGGCGGTATCATGGGCGGCGAGCGCACCGGCGTTTCGGACGAGACCGTGAATGTGCTGGTCGAGAGCGCATGGTGGCAGCCGATCCAGATCGCGATGACCGGCCGCGCGTTGAAAATCAACTCGGATGCGCGCTATCGGTTCGAACGTGGCGTCGATCCGGCCTTTACCTTGCCCGGTCTTGATCAGGCCGTCCGTATGATTGCGGATATTGCAGGGGGCGAAGCCTCGCAGGTGATCGTTGCGGGCGCGGTGCCGGATGTCGCGCGCGCCTACCGTCTGGATACCGACCGCGTGCAAAGCCTGGTCGGCATGGAAATCGCGCCCGAGACCCAGCGCGCTACCTTGCAAGCGCTTGGATTTGTGCTGGATGGCGATATGGCCAGCGTGCCAAGCTGGCGTCCCGATGTGCTGGGCGAGGCTGATCTTGTCGAGGAAGTGGCGCGGATCGCCTCGCTGACCAAGCTGGTTGGCGTGCCGATGCCGCGGATGCAGGCAGGTGTGCCAAAGCCGATCCTGACGCCGCTGCAACGCCGTCTTGGCACTGCGCGTCGCACGGTGGCCAGCCTTGGTTATAATGAATGCGTCACCTACAGCTTTATCGACCAGAAATCCGCTAGCCTGTTCGGCGGCGGCGATGACGCCTCGATGCTGGAAAACCCGATCTCGGCGGATCTGTCGCATCTGCGTCCCGATCTGCTGCCGGGCCTTTTGCGTGCCGCTGCGCGTAATCAGGCGCGCGGCTTTGCCGATCTGGCGCTGTTCGAGGCAGGTCATGTCTTTTCGGGCGGCGAGCCGGGCGATCAAGTCCTGCATGTCACCGGTCTTCTGGTCGGTCGCACCGCGCCGCGCGATGTGCATAAGGCCGCCCGCGCCGTCGATCTGTTCGACGCCAAGGCCGATATCGAGGCTGTTCTGGCCGCCGTCGGCGCACCGGCCCGTGTGCAGATCATGCGTAATGGCGCCGATTGGTGGCATCCCGGCCGTCACGGCACCATCTGCCTTGGCCCGAAAAAGGTCATCGGCACCTTTGGCGAGCTGCATCCGCGCCTGTTGAAAGAGATGGATATCCAAGGCCCTGCCGTCGCCTTTACCATCTTCCTCGAGGAGGTGCCGCTGCCCAAATCGACCAATGCCGCGCGCCCTGCGCTGGTGCTGAACGATCTGCAGCCGATCTCGCGCGATTTCGCCTTTGTCGTCCCCAATGCGGTCGAGGCGCTGACCATGATCAACGCCGCGCTGGGTGCGGATAAAGCGATGATCGTGGATGCGCGTGTGTTCGACGAATTCGCGGGCGGCAATCTGCCCGAGGGGCACAAATCGCTGGCGCTGTCGGTGCGCATCCAACCGCAAGGCGCGACGCTGAAAGAGGCCGAGATCGAGGCTCTCAGCGCCAAGGTCGTCGAAAAGGTGGCCAAGGCCACCGGCGCCGTTCTGCGGGGATAAAGGGATAAAAGGGCGGTGCGCTGGCACCGCCCTTTTTCATTCAGCCACGCGGCGGAATGTTCAAGCCGCGCTGCACGGCAGGGCGGGCAAGAAAGCGGGCGACATAGGCCTGCACATTTTTGCACTCATCCCAGCCAATCAACGGCTTGGTCCCGTAAAACTCGAGGCTGTTGATCCAGGGCGCGATGGCCATATCGGCAATGGAATATTCGCCGGTGATCCAGTCCTTATCTGCCAGCTCTTTGTCCAGCACCTGCAGCAGACGGGCGGCCTCGTTCAGGTAACGCTCGCGCGGGCGGGGGTCTTCGATGGCGGCACCGGCGAATTTGCTGAAAAAGCCCATCTGGCCGAACATCGGGCCAACGCCGCCCATCTGAAACATCAGCCATTGGATCGTCTTGAACCGTTGCGCGCCGGTGCCGATGAATTGGCCGGTCTTGTCCGCAAGGTAAATCAGGATCGCGCCGCTTTCGAACAGACCAATCGGCGCACCATCGGGGCCGTTCGGGTCGATGATCGCGGGGATCTTGTTATTGGGGTTCAGCGACAGGAACGCGGGGCTTTTCACATCGGCATCGGCCAGCGTGATGCGGTGCGCCTCGTAATCAAGGCCCATTTCCTCAAGCGCGATCGAGACTTTGACGCCGTTCGGGGTCGGAAAGGAATAAAGCTGGATCACATCGGGGTTCTGAGCGGGCCAGCGGTCGTTGATCGCAAAGGCGGAAAGGTCAGCCATAAGAAGTCCTAAAATTTGAGGGATCGTCCCCGATAACCTAGTCACCCGATCTGTGAATAAAAAGATGCGCTGTGGCAGCAGTCTGTTGCCGTCAGCGCAACGCTGGACAAACGGGTTAATCCCTCGCAGAATCGCGTGACGCGTCCCGTGCCGCGAAGCATGGGTAAAAAACGAATGGGGACAGATATGTTCAATGAATTTCGCGCCTTTATTGCACGCGGCAATGTCATCGACCTTGCGGTCGGTATCATTATCGGTGCCGCATTCACGGCGATCGTCAATTCGCTGGTGGCTGACCTGATTAACCCGATCATCGGTGTCGTCACGGGCGGCATCGACTTTTCGAACCTGTTCATCAACCTTGGTGCAGGTGAATATACCAGCCTTGCTGCGGCAAAAGCCGCTGGCGCGCCCGTCTTTGCCTATGGCTCGTTTATCACCGCGATTATCAACTTTCTGATCATCGCATGGGTCGTGTTCTTGCTGGTCAAGGCGGTGAACAAGATGACGCAGGCCGATAAGAAAAAGGCCGAAGCCGCCGCCGCCGCCGCGCCCAAAGGCCCGACGCAGGAAGAGCTGCTGGCCCAGATCCGCGACCTTTTGGCCGCCAAGAACTAGGTCCGTTGATCCGCCATGCAGCTTGATGCCACCGACAAACGCATTCTGGATGTGCTGCAAAAGGAAGGGCGGATCACCAACGCGGAATTGGCTGATCGAATCGGCCTATCGCCCTCGGCCTGCCACCGCCGCATGCAGCGGCTGGAGGCCGAGGGCTTTATCCGTGGCTTTGTCGCGCTGCTGGACCCGCGCAAGGTGCAGCGGCAGACGACGGTCTTTGTCGAGATCACCCTGTCGGGACAGGCAGACGAGGTGCTGGACAGTTTCGAGCGCGCCGTCGCCCGTGTGCCGCAGGTGCTGGAATGCCATCTGATGACCGGCGCCGCGGATTATCTGCTAAAGGTCGTCGCCGAAGATACCGAAGATTTCGCCCGCATCCATCGCCGCTTTTTGGCGAAACTGCCGGGGGTTGCGCAAATCCAATCGTCATTCGCGCTGCGCACGGTGGTCCAGACAACCGCCCTGCCGCTATAGAAAACCCCCGGAAAGGCGAACCTTTCCGGGGGCTTATTCCCGTAACCCGTCAGCCTGGGGCCGATGGGTGTGCATTCGGAAGGATCTTAGATAAGACCTTCGCGCTGCAGCTTCTTGCGGGCGAGTTTGCGCTGACGGCGGATGGCCTCGGCTTGCTCGCGGGCTTTCTTGACGGAAGGCTTCTCGAAATGTTGCTTAAGCTTCATTTCACGGAAGACACCTTCGCGCTGCAGCTTCTTCTTCAGAGCCCGAAGGGCCTGATCGACGTTATTGTCGCGAACGCTAACCTGCATGTGGTTTTCACCACCTTTCTAAGTTGGATTTGCAAAATTGCAGGAAGCGGCCATATAGCAACCCCTTGGGTTTTTGTCTAGTCTGCGATGAGGGACAAAAGGGGCGCAAGGTGGAAGCCAAACGGCAAGCGATGATGCAGGCGATGGGCCAGCACGTTCTGTTCGACGGCTGGTCAGAGGCGGCGTTTCTGGCGGCGGCGGATGATGCGGGCGTGGCGGGGGCGCAGGCCCGCGTTCTATTCCCGCGCGGTGCGCTGGATGTGGCGGTGGCGCTGCACAAGGCGGGTGATGCACGGGCGCTGGCCGATCTGGCTGCCGATCCTGATGCGCGCTTTCGTGATCGCATGGCGCAGGCGATCCTGCTGCGGCTGCATCACGCAGGTGATCGGCATGTGGTGCGGGCGTCATCGTCACTCTTCGCGCTGCCCCAGCATATGGTCGAGGGCGCGGCGCTGATCTGGGGCACGGCGGATGCGATCTGGACGGGGCTTGGCGATACCTCTCGCGATTTCAACTGGTATACGAAACGCGCGAGCCTTGCCGTCGTCTATAGCGCCAGCCTGCTGTTCTGGCTGGGGAATGAGGATGAGGCCGAGGTCGCCGCCTTTGTGGATCGCCGCATCGCGAATGTGATGGCCTTGCAAGCGCCGCCCCTTAAAACCTTGGCCAGCACGCTGCTGGCGCCGCTGCGCGCCCCGACCGCTCGCGATGATTTGCCGGGCCGCTGGGGCTAAGGCCGCTTGTGGCCGGGCGGGATCAGGGTTTATCACTCTGCCCGTATGAATAGGAGAAGCGGATGAAGATCCTCGTGCCGGTTAAGCGCGTGGTCGACCATAACGTGAAGGTGCGGGTGCGTCCCGACGGCACGGGAGTCGAGCTGGCCAATCTGAAAATGTCGATCAACCCCTTTGACGAAATCGCCGTAGAAGAGGCGTTGCGTCTGAAGGAGGCAGGTTTAGCTGTAGAAGTTGTCGCGGTTTCGGTCGGCACCAAAGCATCCGAGGATGTTTTGCGCAAAGCCATGGGCATGGGGGCGGATCGTGCCATTTTGGTGCAACTGCCCGAGGGGAGTGATGCACCCGAGCCGTTGGCCGTCGCCAAGCTGTTGAAAAGCGTCGTTCTTTCCGAAGGCGCCAGGCTGGTCATCGCAGGCAAGCAGGCGATTGATGACGATATGAACGCGACCGGCCAGATGTTGGCGGCGCTACTGGGTTGGGGGCAGGGCACCTTTGCCTCCGCCGTGGCCGTTGATGGCGATGTCGCGACGATCACGCGCGAAGTCGACGGCGGCTTGCAAACTGTCGCGCTGCCGCTGCCCGCAGTCGTCACCGCCGATCTGCGCCTGAACGAGCCGCGCTTTACCTCGCTGCCCAATATGATGAAGGCCAAGAAAAAGCCGATCGAGGCGGTCGATGCCGCAACCCTTGGTGTCGATCTGACCCCGCGTCTCAGCGTGTTGGAAACGCGCGAACCTGCGGCGCGCGCTGCGGGCGAAATTGTGGCTTCGGTGGACGAGCTGGTGGCAAAGCTGAAAGCGGCGGGAGTGATCTGATGGCTGTTCTGGTTCTGGCCGAAGTGCAATCGGGCGCGCTGGTCGCGGATGCGACCGCCCGTACGATCACCGGCGCGCGCGCCTTGGGCGATGTGACAGTACTGGTCGCGGGGCCTGCCGCTGCGGCTGATGCGGCCGCACATATCGACGGCGTATCGCGGGTGATCTGGGCGCAATCGCCTGCGCTGGATCACCAAATCGCCGAAAGCATGGCAGATTTGATCGTGCCGCTTGCTAGCGCATATAGCCACATTTTGGCCCCAGCAACGGCGACCGGCAAAAACACCTTGCCACGCGTCGCGGCGCTGCTGGATGTAATGATCTTGCCCGATGTGATCGGTATTCTGGGCGCGGACACCTTCCTGCGTCCGGTCTATGCCGGCAATGCGGTGCAAAAGGTGCAGTCGCGCGATGCAATCAAGGTGATCAGCCTGCGCACCACCGCCTTTGCCCCCGCAGGTGCGGCAGCCAGTGCGGCGCCTGTCATCAGCGTCGATGCGCCCGCCGCATCCGCCCTGTCGTCCTGGGTCGAGGATCGGGTTGCAAGTGGTGATCGCCCCGACCTGTCTGCCGCTGGGATTGTCGTCTCTGGCGGGCGCGGCTTTGGCTCGGAAGAGGGGTTCGCGCTGCTCGAGGCCTTGGCAGATAAGTTGGGCGCGGCCATCGGTGCCAGCCGTGCAGCGGTCGATTCGGGCTATGCGGCGAATGACCTGCAGGTCGGCCAGACTGGCAAGATCGTTGCGCCGCGTCTGTATATCGCCGTCGGCATCTCGGGTGCGATCCAGCACCTTGCGGGGATGAAGGATTCGCAGGTGATCGTCGCGATCAACAAGGACCCCGAAGCCCCGATCTTCCGCGTTGCGGATTATGGCTTGGTCGCCGATCTTTTCACGGCCGTGCCCGAACTGACGGCAAAGATCTGATCATTGGCAGGCGGCGGCACCAGCCCCGCCGCCTGCAACACCGGCGCAAGGCGATGCGCGATCTCACTATGGCCCGCCGTATCGATGATGCCGCCCGCACCGCGCCGGGGGCGAATTTGCAGCATCGTATGCCCCTCTCCGGCCAGTTGCATCAGCGCGGATTGCCCCATCAGGGACAGATCCTCGGCATCGCCCAGAAACAGCAGACTTGTAGGTCTGTCCACGTGATGCAGGAATTGCTTGATCCGTGCGGCCCAAGCTGTGCGAATTTCAGCCTCTAGCGCCTGGCGCAGTGGCTGCGGCAAAAGCGCGGGCAACATGTCGACCGTTGTCACCTGATCCAGCGCGATCCCCCGGCACAGATCCCGGAACGGCGCGGCGAATCGCACCAGCACATGGTTGCGCTGCGGGTCGACCGTGTAAAATCGGTTCGAGATCATCGCGGGCGACGTCAGTTCGATCACCACATGGCGTGCCTTGCGGCCGATATCGCGCAATGTGTCATCGCGGATGATCGCCTCTAGCCCGCCGCCATCGCTGGCGAAATTGATACAGGCGATCCCCATCTGCTCGGCCAGCAGGTCGGGATAGGGGCGGGTGGTTGTCGCGGCAAAAGTCTGGGTGCCGCCGAAAAAGGCAATGAATTCCTGATCCAGCGCCTGCTGCGGGGCGCGGAACAGCAAAGGTGAAGTGCCATAATGACAGATTTTGGGCCCGATAGAGCACACCGCGCAGTCCCCCGCACATGATCGTCTTGCGCTCAGTTGACCCTAATCAGGTTTAAAAAGACCTAACGGTGGCGGCTTTAATCCGGCTCGCCGAAACGATTGGCGACCAGCGCTTCCAACGCATCCATCAAGGCCGCAGCCTCGGGGCCAGAGGTCTCAACCTCGATCTCGGTGCCTTTGGCCGCGCCCAGCATCAGCAGCCCCATGATGCTGTCGCCCGAGGCCTCAAGCCCGTCTTTGCGCACCAACGCGCTGGCATCGAACCGTTCAACAGTCTCGCTGAGGCGGGCCGAGGCGCGGGCGTGCAGCCCCTTGATATTCACAATCGAGAGCGTACGCAGCATATCAACAATGTCGGGGGGTCAGTTTTCGCAGTGGCAAAGGGTGCCATCCGCAGCCATCATTTGGCTATTTATGTATTTTCGCCCGGCGGTAAGGGCAGCAGTGACCGCATCTTCGACTGGTTTCTGGCGACATTTGGCCAGCTTAATCAGCATGGGCAGGTTGGCACCATAGACCATACGTCGGTTCGACAGATTGCAGGCCCGCATCGACAGGTTCGATGGCGAGCCGCCAAACATATCCGTCACCATGACGACGCCGTCGCCGGTATCAACGGCATCGGCGGCAGCACAAATCTCGTCCTGTTTGACAGAACGGTCATCTTCGGGGCCTATCGCAATCGCGACGACACCATCTTGTTTACCCACGACATGCTCGACCGCCGAAAGATATTCGCGGGCCAATCCACCATGAGCGACGATCACAATACCGATCAAATCCGTTGTCCTGTGTTGGTTGACCGCGCATTCGCGGCCTGCCGATCCAGTTCTCGATGACTTATAGACACGGGCCAGCCGAGAGCTTCAAGAGCATTCCGCATTTCTTCTGCCATCATCACCGAACGATGTTGGCCTCCGGTGCAGCCAAATGCGATAGAGAGATGGGTTTTCCCCTCAGCCTGCCAGGCGGGAAGCAGAAATTCCAGCAGATCGCGGGTCCGCGTATTGAATTCACCAAAGCGCGAATCAGCCCTGACGTAATCCGCTACAGCCCCGTCCCGGCCATCAAGGGGGCGCAAGTCGGGGTTCCAATGCGGGTTGCGCAAGAAGCGGCAGTCAAACACCATATCCGCCGCGCGCGGCAGGCCGCGCTTGTAGGAAAAGGATGTGACCGTCACCGACAGGCCCACGCCCGCGCCATAGGTTGCCTCGATCTCGGCGCGCAGCTCGTGGATCGTCAGGGCGCTGGTGTCGATTAAAGTGCCAGAAATCGCGCGCACCGGCTCGAGCAAGGCGCATTCGCGGCGGATGCCCATCTGGGGCGCCTCGGCCGGTGACAGGGGGTGGCGGCGACGGGTCTCGCTGTAACGGCGGATCAGCACGTCCTCGCTGCAATCCAGATACAGCAGCTCGCCCTGCACGCCGGGGATATCGCCCAGTTGGCGCAGGGCCTCGAACAGGGCGGGCACGGAAAAATCGCGGTTTCGTGCGTCAATCCCCAGCGCCAAGGCGCGCGCGGGCGGCGGGCCGTCGAACAGACGCGGCAAAAGCGACAGCGGCAGGTTGTCGATCACCTCAAATCCCATATCCTCGAACGCGCGGATGGCCGTCGTGCGTCCAGCGCCTGACGGGCCGGTCACGATGACAATGCGCGGATCGGGGTCTTGCTGTGTTATCGGCTCGGCTGGCGCGTTCATCTCCTTGGCCCTCAGTTAGAAAGCAGCGGGGATCGATCATCCCGCCACATGCGAAGATAAGTATGAATCGCGGCCGGAAAATAGGAAGCCTGCGGATTGTGAAGTAACGGTAACATATGGCCGCACCACGTGACAGACCGCGGGGGAGGTAGACGTTCAGTCTCTGCCTGATCCATCGCAATGGCAAGGACAACGCGCGCACGCGGGGTATGCGGTGCGTGCATGATGCCGACGCCGCGTGCCTCGATCAGGCCGGTCAGACGTTCGGGGCAGGTGGCGCGCAAACCCTGCGCGCTGCCGGTGACGATCGTGCGGTCATCGGCCACAAGGCTGGCCCCCAGCGCAATCAACTGCAAGGCGAGCGCGGACTTGCCGCTGCCAGAGGCGCCCGTCAGCACAACTGCGCGCCCATCAATCGCGACGCAGCTGGCGTGGAGAATCATCGAGAGCGGCTTGGGCATCGCGCGAATCAACCTTCCGTTGCCGCAGGGCCTTGCGGCGAAAGGGTGCGGTTTGGCTATAAAAAATGACCAACGCGTCTTTTTGGCAAGCTGCCATAAAAGGCAGGTCGGCAAAATACTGCAAGCGGTTCAGGTTTAGCGTCGGACGTTTGCGCTAACGCAACTTTAAGCGGCTATTCAGCCCAGATTCTCACATGCTAAGCACCGCTTGCGAGTTTTAAGCATATCCATTTGAAGGAACAGAACTATGGATCAGGGGCGCGTCAACCCGTCGATGAAGCTTGAACAACAGGGCATCAGCGGGCTTGGCCAGGTCTATTATAACTTGCTTGAGCCCGACCTTGTGAAAGCTGCAGTGCAGCGCGGCGAGGGCGAATTGGGCCAAGGCGGCACGGTGCTGGTCAATACCGGCAAATTCACCGGCCGCTCGCCCAAAGACAAGCATGTGGTCGCCACCCCCGGTGTCGAGCCCCATATCTGGTGGGACAACAACCGCCGGATGGAGCCCGAGGCCTTTGATCGTCTCTATGCCGATATGCTGGCCCATATGAAGGGCCGTGATTTCTTTGTGCAAGATCTGTTCGGTGGCGCCGATCCCGCTTACCGTCTGGATGTGCGCATGGTGACCGAGCTTGCCTGGCACGGCCTGTTCATTCGCCACCTGCTGCGTCGCCCGACCAGTGCCGAAGTTGACGCCTTTGTGCCCGAATTCACCATCATCAACGTGCCCAGCTTCCGCGCTGATCCTGAACGCCACGGCTGCCGTTCGGATACGGTGATCGCGCTGAACTTTGAGAAAAAGCTGATCCTGATCGGCGGCACCGAATATGCGGGCGAGAATAAAAAGTCCGTCTTTACCCTGCTGAACTACATCCTGCCCGAAATGGGTGTGATGGCGATGCATTGCTCGGCCAACCATGCGATCGACGATCCCGAAGATTCGGCGATCTTCTTTGGCCTGTCGGGCACCGGCAAGACGACGCTTTCGTCCGATCCGGCGCGCGTGCTGGTGGGCGATGACGAACACGGTTGGTCGGATAACGGCATCTTCAACTTTGAAGGTGGCTGCTATGCGAAAACGATCAATCTCTCGGCCGTGGCCGAGCCCGAGATCTACGCCACGACCAAGAACTTCGCGACCGTGATCGAGAATATGGTCTACGATCCCGAGACCAAAGAGCTGGATTTCACCGACGCGAAATACACCGAGAATATGCGCTGCGCCTATCCGCTCGAGCAGATTTCGAACGCGTCCAGCACCGGTCTGGCCGGCGCGCCCAAGAATGTCATCATGCTGACCTGTGATGCCTATGGCGTGCTGCCGCCCATCGCCCGTCTGACCCCTGCGCAGGCGATGTATCACTTCCTGTCGGGCTTTACCTCGAAAACGCCGGGGACCGAGCGCGGCGTCGTTGAGCCCGAGCCGACCTTCTCGACCTGTTTCGGTGCGCCGTTCATGCCGCGCCGTCCCGAGGTTTACGGCAAGCTGCTGCAAGAAAAGATCGGCCAATATGGCGCGACCTGCTGGCTGGTGAACACCGGCTGGACCGGTGGTTCCTATGGCACGGGCAAGCGGATGCCGATCAAGGCGACCCGCGCGCTGCTGACGGCGGCGCTGGACGGCTCGTTGAACGATGTCGCGTTCCGCAAAGACCCGAACTTCGGCTTTGAGGTTCCGGTCGCCGTGCCGGGCGTTGATGATGCGCTGCTGGACCCGCGCCAGACCTGGGCGGATGCGGCGGCCTATGATGCCAAGGCCGCACAGCTGGTCGCGATGTTCTCGAAGAACTTCGAGAAATACCTGCCGTTCATTGACGAAGATGTGAAAGCCGCAGCCATCGGCTAAAACCAACCAAATAAGGGGCTCGGCGGCGGAAACGCGCCGGGCCTTTTGCTTTGCGGCTTTACAAACACACCCTGCTGCGGATGCTGAACCTGCATAGAGTAGGAGATGACAATGCGTATTGCCGCCCAACTACTTACAGGTCTTGCCCTTGCTGCGGGGCTTGCCGCGCCCGCCATGGCGCAAAGCCAACGCAACACCGCAGGTGTTGATATCGGCGCTGTCTGCCCCTCGGGCTTCACCAGCACCGCAACCGCCGCAACAGTGCCGGTTCTGGCCTGGACCGACCATGTTCCCGCATCGCCGGGTTTTGGTTTTGCGACACGCGCGAATGTGAACGTGCCCGCAGGCAGTGGTGATCTGGTGCTGACACTGACCCGTCCGACGCTGGACGGCGGCACGACGCAGGAACAGTTCCGCCAACAGATCAATGGTCAGGGCGTCTCGGCCTTTGCCTATACATTCGCGACCCCGGACGAGACGGTTGCTGGCACCTGGCGCCTTGTGGCCGAGGCGGGCGGCGCGCAGATCTATACGGCTGAGGTCACCGTCTATACGCCCGGCGCGAACGACTCGCTGATCGCAAGCTGTTCCTGATACAGGATTAGCGCACGGGATTAGCGCACTGGCGACATCAGCGCGTTATCCAGCGTGCAGTCACGAATGACATCCGCGCCGCATTGGCGCGGATCAAGGTCGCGGGTCAGACAGATCCGCACCTCTTGAATGCGGCCCGCGCGGCAAGTGATCGTGATTTGATCTGCCAAAAGCCCCTGATTTTCCTGCATAAACGCGTCTTCGACCAGTGATGCGGGCAGTTCGATTGGGCGTTGGAGCCGCTCGAATGCCGTGGGCTTTGCAATGCTGTCATAGGCGCTGCGGGCAAGGGCAAAGTAATCGCGCGGCGGCAGGCCCGCGCAGGCCCCGTGTTTGTTCCATTGATACCATGCCAGGCCGGATGTCCCCATGATATCCGCCATAGCGGCCGTTTGCGCGCGGCTGGGGGGCGTATAGGCGCTGTGGCAATCCTGCGGCCAGCCCCGTTCATATTGCGGCCACAGCCCGTGCAGGACCCACCCATGCGTGCCGTCGCATTGCGGCGAGGCGCTGGCATCGCCCTCCAGCGCGCACCAGGTGGGCGACCATGACAGCGCCATCACGTAATAGTCGAAATCACCTGCCGTGCCGCGCTGCTGCGCCTGTACGGGCAGCGCGAGGGTCATCAGCAGCATCAGGACGCGCAGCAGGGGTCTGGACATTTTGGGCTTTCCTTGGGGCACGGGGCTGACTATAGATGCTGAAAGCCCCCTGACAACACGTCTTGGGCCGGTTAACCGGCCCGCCCCTTTCCGGGGCAGGGGAGAGAATTGTTTGACGAGGTGCCTTATGGCTGACAAACCGATCATGGCGCGGGCCACTGCCGTCTGGCTGGTGGACAACACGACGCTGAGCTTCAAGCAGATCGCCGATTTCACCGGCATGCACGAGCTGGAAATTCAAGGCATTGCCGATGGTGATGTGGCAACGGGCGTCAAAGGTTTTGACCCGATTGCCAACAACCAACTGGCGGCCGAGGAAATCGCAAAAGGCGAAGCCAGCCCGCTGCACAAGCTGAAGCTGAAATTCAACCCCGCCGCCGTTGGCGAGGAAAAGCGCCGCGGCCCGCGTTATACCCCGCTGTCCAAGCGTCAGGATCGCCCCGCAGGTATCCTGTGGCTGGTGAAATTCCACCCGGAACTTGCCGATGCGCAGATCGCCAAGCTGATCGGCACCACCAAGCCGACCATCCAGGCCATCCGCGAGCGGACGCATTGGAACATCCAGAACATCGACCCGATTGACCCGGTTGCGCTGGGCCTGTGCCGTCAGTCCGAATTGGACGCTCAGGTGCAGAAGGCGAACGAGAAGAAGGCCCGCGAAGGCGGCACGATGACCGATGATGAGCGTCGCAAGCTGCTGTCGACCGAGCAGAGCCTGTCGATGCCTGCCGAGCCGCGCATCCCCAGCGCGATTGCGGGTCTCGAGACCTTCTCGCTGTCCGAGAGCAAGGCAGAAGAGGCGCTGGATGCAGATAGCTTCTTTAACCTGCCCGCAGGCGGCGACGATGATGACGAAGACGACGACCGCTAAGGTTCGCGCCTAAATGAAAACCCGGCAGAGTGATCTGCCGGGTTTTTTTTTATTGTGCTGGGTGTGCCGCCCATTCATCGCAGATCGCCTGATGGCGGGTGACGATAGGGGGCTGCGCGCGTTCTTGCGGGACGCTGAACAGCGCGGTGCGGCTGGGGCGCGACGACCACATGATGATCAGCGGCGCGGCGATCATCGGAAGGCCCACCGGCAATAGCCATGGCACAAGTGCGGGGGTCAGCCAAATGGCGGCGATCAGGCCCACAATGCCGGTCAGGCTGATCCAATTGCTGGCGGCCCAAGCATCACGCAGATTCAGACGGCCATCGCCCCTGTTGTTCGGTGGCCAGCCGCCGTCACGCCCCATCAGCACCTGTATGACGGATCGGGTCTGATACATCAAAAATACCGGCGCCATTAGGCTAGAGGACAGCAGCTCGGCCAATGCCGAAAGGCCCGCCAGCCCTGCGCCGCCAAAGCCGCGCGTGCGGCCCGTCAGCGCGGCTTTCAACCACACCAGCATCTTTGGCATGATCAAAAGGCCAATGACCCCGACCGCAAGGCCAATCGCCTTGGATGTCTGGTCTGGCGGCAGCACCGGGAATTGCCAGTATTCATTGGGGTAGTAGTTCGGCTGGTTTGTCGCGGTCAGCGGGGCCAGAATGCTGGCGATAATGAAGGCCAGCCAGAACAGTGGCGAGATATAGGCCAAAATGCCCTGCAAAAAGGTGAACCTGCTCCAGCCTTTCAGGCCGGGGGCCAGGATCAGCTTGCTGTGTTGCAGGTTGCCTTGGCACCACCGGCGGTCACGCTTGGCATGATCGACGATATTCTCGGGGCCTTCCTCGTACGAGCCGCCCAGATCGTCATCCAGACGCACCGTCCAGTTGTTGCGCGCCAGCAGCGCTGCCTCGACATAATCATGGCTGAGGATATGGCCGCCAAAGGGGGCTTTGCCGGGCAGCACGGGCAGGCCGCAGCTTTCGGCAAAGGCGTTGACGCGCGTGATGGCGTTATGGCCCCAGAACGGCCCGGTGCGGCCCTGTAGCATCGCCTGGCCGCGCGCGAATACCGGCGAGTGGAAAGCGGCGGCAAATTGCTGCCCGCGCCCAAAGCGGGATTTCGCGTTCACGATCTGTGGCAGCGTCTGGATCAGGCCCATATCGGGCGCAGCCTCCATCCGGCGGGCGAGGGCGACGATCGTCTCGCCTTCCATCAGGCTGTCAGCGTCCAAAATCACCGCGAAATCATAGGCCGCGCCAGAGGTCGCGATAAAGCTTTCGATATTGCCGGCCTTTTTGCCGCTATTCTCGTCGCGGCGGCGATAGAACATGCGGCCATGGCCGCCCCGCACATCCAGCAGGTGGTGAAACCAGACCCATTCCTGCGCGGCGCGTGCGTCATCGCGCGTGTCGGACAGAATGGCGATGTCAAAGCTGGCGCCATAGCCGGTGGCCTGCAGCGATTCATCCATCGCGGCCAGACGGGCAAAGGTCTCGCGCGGGTCCTCGTTATACATCGGCATCAGCACGACGGTGCGGGTGCTGAGAGGGCCGCTTGTCTCGGGCTGCTTTGGCGCGCGCGTCAGAAGGCCAAGGAAGGCGCCGGACGCGCCAATCGCCAGCCAAGCGGTCGAGATAAAGATCAGCCCCGCGCGCAGGATATCGAACGCGTCGATCCCGTCAGAGGCGCCGAACTGCAAAAACAGGTAAAAGCCTCCACCCCCCGCGACCAATGCCGCGAGGATTTGAAAGCCACGGCCTGCGGCCAAAAGCCAAAGCCTGAACGCATCCATCCTTTAGCTGCGGGCCCCGGATATATGTTTTCCAAAGCGCAGCGCCATTTGTGCCCATTCGGCCAAGGTCTCACGCAGGCTACGCTGCGTGGGAACCAGCACCTGACGGGGCATGGCAAGGGGGGCCACCGGGGGCAGCGCATTGAACTGCGCCTCGGCTTTGGTGGTGTCCATCGTATTCACGTCCATCAGATCTTTCATGCGCGCACCCATTGATACAGCCACACTTCAGACAACTTGCGATCATAACCTGCGAAATGGGCAGACAGCTCGACAGGTCCATCGCCGGTCGGGGTCACATCCAACACAAGGCGCCAGTCGCCATTGGCGGCAAGTCTCTCGTGATGCATATGGGTGGTCTCGCCGCCCGTTACATGGACGACGGCTTCAAAATTTTGGTCATCGGCGGGAAGCCGCGCCATCATGCCGCCGCGGAAGTCGATCACGAACTTGCGCGAGGCACCGTCATGTTCCACACCCGACACGCCACCGTGACCTGCGCGCATTTCATGCACATAGGCCAGATCGGCATCCGGATTCTCGGGCAGGGCGCCCCAGATCAGATCATAGCTGAATTCCAGCGCGTCACCGGCGCGGGCCGGGGCCTCGGGCACCCAGAAGGCGACGATATTGTCATTGGTTTCCAGATCGGTCGGGATTTCCAGCAGGCGGACGTAGCCCTTGCCCCAATCACCGCGCGGCTGCACCATGATCGAGGGGCGACGCTCGTAATAAGCCTCGGCGTCTTGGTAATTTTCGAAGTCGCGGTCGCGCTGGATCAGACCAAAGCCGCGCGGGTTTTCTTCGCCAAGGAAGCTGCCCGACAGGCGCGGCGGGTTGTTCAGCGGACGCCACAGCACATCGCCGCCGTTGCGGATCAGCTTTAGCCCGTCGCTGTCATGCACGCTGGGGCGGTAGTCGTCGAATTCAGCGCGGTTCTTTTCCGAATAAAGGAACATGCTGGTCAGCGGTGCCACACCCAGAACCGAAACATCGCGGCGCATGTACAGGCGCGCCGTCACGCCGATGACGGTATCTTCGCCGGGGTTGATTTCGAACCGATAGGCACCGGTCAGGCTGACGCTTTCCAGCGCGGCATAGACCACGATGCGCGACGGGTCCGTGCCGCGATCGATGTAGAACCGCGTGAAGGTCGGGAATTCCTCGCCCTCAGAGGCACCGGTGTTTACAGCCAGGCCGCGCGCGCTGGCGCCATAGCTGTTGCCGCGGCCAAGCGCGCGGAAATAGCTGGCGCCCAAGAAGGCGATCAGCTCATCCATAATGTCGGGACGGTTCAATGCGTAATGCAGACGGAAACCCGCAACGCCCGGCAGATCGAAATGCTGCGGCACGCGGGCCGCAAGCTCGCCGCGATATTCGAAATCGTCGCTCGAGAAGATCATCGGGCGGGCCTCTTCTCCCGTCACCTCGAACATGCGCACGGGCGAGGGGAACAGCCAGCCCATGTGAAAGCTATGGATCTGGAAAGGCAGATGCTCGGCCGCGCCGCGTGCACGTTCCGGCAGGAAATTGATCGCGCGATAATCGTCATAGGTCAGCGTATTGAGGAAACCATCATCCACCGTCTCAACCACATGGGGTTGGGTGGCGAGGGTCCGCATCTCATCGCTGAGGCGATCAAAGCTGAACGGCATGGGGCCATCTGGCAGATCACCCGAGGCCTCTTGTGCGAATACACCAGAGGCCAGCGGCAGGATCATTGCCGACAGGGCCGTGCTTTTCAGCAAGTTGCGACGGGTCATGAAGGGAAGCAGGGAGTTAACCTGGGAGGTGGTCGGCGTGGCCATCTGTTTACAGAAACCTAAGTTTGGGTAAAGCACCCGGCTCCGGACCCGCCGGAGCACCGCCTGCGGGGGTCATGGAAGACCGCATTGCTTCTTCATTTACACGGCCAATTTTGGCTTGCAAGAGGGTGAAATCAAGGCTTTCGCTGTGTCAGATATGCGCGCCTTGCATAGCATAGCGGCATCTTGCCTATCCTTATGGGTTTTATAAGAATATTTCTGCTCAACGCGTCAATTATGGGACTGAAAATGCGCATTTTAGATGGAACCGAATCCGATCTGCCCGCCATCGTTGCGATTTTTAATGATGCAGTCGTTAACACAACCGCAATCTGGAGCGACGTTCTAGCCACGGTTGAGGCTAGAAAGACCTGGATGGAGCAACGCCGGGCGGGGGGATTCCCGGTGTTTGTGGCGAAAAATGAGGCAGATGAGGTGGTGGGATTCGCCAGCTATGGCCCCTATCGCCCCTTTGATGGCTTTCGCCTGACGGTCGAGCATTCGGTCTATGTCCGCCCCGATCAGCGCGGCAAGGGCGTGGGCGGCAAGCTGCTGGATGCGTTGATCACCCATGCGCGGGGCGCGGGGCTGCATGTGATGGTGGGCGGGATCACGGCGGATAACGCCGCCTCGATCACGCTGCATGAACGGCGCGGCTTCCAACAGGTCGGGCTGCTGCCGCAGGTCGGCGTCAAGTTCGGGCGCTGGCTGGATTTGGCGTTTTTACAGTTGAAACTGGATGATCTGCCGCATCCGAAAGCGGATTGAACGCGCCTTTGCCTTGACTTCCGCCGTCCTTGGCGGTGTATCGGCGTCAAAGCTTCCAAAGGATAAGCCATGCACGCCTATCGCAGCCATACCTGCGCCGCCCTGAATGCCGCGAATGTCGGTCAGAACGTCCGCCTGTCGGGTTGGGTTCACCGCGTGCGAGATCATGGCGGCATCCTGTTCATCGACCTGCGCGACCATTACGGCATCACGCAGGTGCTGGTCGATCCGGACAGCCCGGCGTTTTCGGCCGTGGAAAAAGTGCGCGCCGAATGGTGTATCCGCATCGACGGTCTGGTGAAGGCACGCGATGCCTCGCTGGTGAACCCCAAACTCGCCACTGGCGAGATCGAGGTGTTCGTGCAGGACATCGAAGTGCTGGGCGCCGCCGCTGAACTGCCGCTGCAAGTGTTCGGCGAGCAGGAATACCCCGAGGAAACCCGCCTGCGCTATCGCTATCTGGACCTGCGCCGCGAAGATATGCAGCGCAAGATGACGCTGCGCTCGGATGTGGTGGCCTCGATCCGTCAACGCATGTGGGGCAAGGGCTTCCGCGAATATCAGACGCCGATCATCACCTCGTCCTCGCCCGAAGGCGCGCGCGACTTCCTGATCCCCTCGCGTCTGCATCCCGGCAAATTCTATGCGCTGCCGCAGGCGCCCCAGCAGTTCAAACAGCTGCTGATGGTGTCGGGTTTCGACAAATACTTCCAGATCGCGCCCTGTTTCCGCGACGAAGACCCGCGCGCCGACCGCAGCCCGACCGATTTCTATCAGCTGGACATGGAAATGTCCTTTGTCACCCAGAAGGACGTGTTCGACACGATCCAGCCGGTGCTGTCGGGCCTGTTCGAGGAATTCGGTGGCGGTCGCAAGGTCGATACCGAATGGCCGCAGATCTCCTATAAGGACGCGGCTTTGTGGTATGGCAGCGACAAGCCCGACCTGCGCAACCCGATCAAGATGCAGGTCGTGTCCGAGCATTTCGCAGGCTCTGGCTTTGCTGTTTTTGCAAAACTGCTGGAACAAGATGGCACCCAGATCCGCGCCATTCCCGCGCCGACCGGCGGCAGCCGCAAGTTCTGCGACCGCATGAACGTCTGGGCCCAGAAAGAGGGTCTGCCGGGCATGGGCTATATCTTCTGGCGCACCGGCGATAATGGCGAGATGGAGGCCGCAGGCCCCCTTGCCAAGAACATCGGCCCCGAGCGCACCGAGGCGATCCGTCTGCAACTGGGCCTTGGCCTTGGCGATGCGGCGTTTTTCCTGGGCGGCAAGCCCGCCGTGTTTGAAAAGATCGCTGGCAAAGCCCGCAACGAGATCGGCAACGAGCTGGGCCTGACGGAAAAAGACCGTTTCGCCTTTGCATGGATCGTCGACTTCCCGCTGTATCAGCAAGATGCCGAGACGGGTGCCTATGAATTCGAGCACAACCCCTTCTCGATGCCGCAGGGCGGTCTGGAGGCGCTGAACGGCGATCCGCTGGCTGTGCGCGGCTATCAGTATGACCTGGCGTGCAACGGCTACGAGCTGGTTTCGGGCGCGATCCGGAACCACCAGCCCGAGATCATGTTCAAGGCGTTCGAGATTGCGGGCTATGGCCCCGATGAAGTGCGCCGCCGCTTTGGCGGTATGGTCAACGCCTTTACCTATGGAGCGCCGCCCCATGGCGGCTGCGCTGCCGGTATCGACCGTATCGTCATGCTGCTGGCGGACGAGCAGAACATCCGCGAGGTGATCCTGTTCCCGATGAACCAGCGCGCCGAAGACGTGATGATGGGCGCCCCGAACGAGCCGACGAACGAACAATTGCGTGAACTGCGCCTGCGCGTTCTGCCGCCCGAGGCGTAAACACGTTGCCTTAGATCTTTCGCGGGGGTATCTCCGCGAAAGACAGACCTACAGGAGCCGATCATGACCATCACCTCTGTTTTCGTGGTTTTCGCCGTTAGCTGGTTCCTGACGCTGTTTATTGTTTTGCCCATCGGTCTGCGCACCCAAGGCGATGTGGGCGAGATTGTTCCGGGCACGCCAGCCTCGGCCCCGGCCGATTTCAATGCCAAGCGCACCATGCTGCTGACGACCATCTGGGCGACCGTGGTCTGGGCCGTGGTCTGCGGCATCATCCTGTCGGGCGTGATTAAAGTGCGCGACTTTGACTTTTTCCACCGCATGAACCCGCCGATCGAGCGCCCCGAGGCGCAAGTGATCGAACGGCGGGATCACACCGCCCACTGATTATTCAGGCAATTCGCTGACGATCTGCGCCAAATCGGGGCGCGGGCGTTCGGGCGGGGTGCTGGTGCTGGTGCCGATATGGACAAAGCCGACAAGGCTTTCGCCCAACTGCAGGCCCAGCCCCTCAGCCAAAAACGTTGGATCATAGGCTGTCCAGCCGGTCAGCCAATTGGCAGCAAAGCCGCTGGCCATCGCAGCGTTCAGCAGCGCCAGTGCGACCGCGCCTGCGGTATAGGTCTGTTCAATCGCAGGGACTTTGTCGGTCGGGCGGGGCACTTGCACCACGGCGATCGCAAAGGGGCTTTGGCTGAATTGCGTCACAGCCTTCAGCAGCGGGCCTTCCTCTTTCCCCAATGCGGCACCGCGCGCACCCGCCAGTGCGGCCAGCCGATCCAGCGCGCCGCGGCGCAGCAGGATAAAGCGGAACGGCTCTAACTTGCCATGGTCGGGGGTGCGAGCGGCGGCGGTCAGGATTGTTTGCAGCTGATCCGCGTCAGGCACCGGCAGGCTTAGAAGGCGCGCCGGATGCGAGCGGCGTTGCAGTAGAAATTCTAGGGCGGATTGGGTCATCTTGTCCTGTCGTCAAATGATAACTTGTGATCACTGTGGCTATGCAGGGGCTATCAGCCCCTCTTTTGCCACGATAGACTGCCCCATATGGATATGACAGAGCTTGCCGTTCCCGGCACCGAGATCGCGGTTCGCGTGACGCCAAAAGCCTCGCGCGCAAGGATCTTGCGGGACGAGAGCGGGGTTTTGCGGGTCTATGTCACGGTCGTGCCCGAGGACGGCAAGGCAAATGCGGCTGTGACTGAACTGCTGGCCAAGGCTTTACGTATTCCTAAAAGCAAGCTGATTTTAAAAAGCGGCGCCACGGCGCGCGACAAGGTGTTTCGACTGTTATGACTGCTAAGGCCTTGCGTCCTCGTTCTTTTATCGCACTGATCGCGGTGCTTTTGCTGGCGGCTTGTGCTGCGCCTTCCCGCGATACCGCACCCACGGGCCGCGTCACCACCGGTGTCAGCCATCAGGGCGCCGCCCCGCTGAGCCCCGCAGATATGTCGCTGCGCGCGCAGGGCTTTATCTATGCGGCCTCGCAGGTCGAGCCGGTGGCCGAGCGCATCTGCCGCGAGCGCGCCCCGCAGCGCAATTGCGATTTCCAGATCGTGATCGACGATCAATCCGATATCGGCCCGAATGCCTATCAGACGCTGGATCGCTCGGGTCGGCCGATTGTCGCCATTACCCTGCCGCTGCTGTTCATGGTCGCCAACAGTGACGAGATCGCCTTTGTGCTGGCGCATGAGGCCGCCCACCATATCGAAGGCCACCTTGAACGGCGCAGCCAAAGCGTCGCGCAACTGGGCGAGATCCTGGGCAGTATGGTCTATTCGAAAGAGTTTGAATTGCAGGCGGATGCGCTGGGCACCTTGATCGCGGCCGAGGCTGGATTTGACCCGCTGCGCGGATCGGCGCTGTTCTTCCGCATCCCCGACCCGGCGGGCCGCATCCTCAGCAGCCATCCGGCGAATGCCGAGCGTCTGGATGTGATTCGCCGCACCTATGCCAATTACATGGCGCGGCGATCCTAAGGGGCGCCGTTAAACCGGCGTCCCCCACAGGTCGTAATCCTCGGCCTCGTCGACGGTGACGCGGACGATATCGCCGACGGACAGGCGCTCGACACCCTCGTCGATGAACAGGTTACCGTCGATTTCAGGCGCATCGGCCTTGGTGCGGCAGGTGGCAACGCCGTCTTCGATCTCGTCGATGATGACATCCATCTGCTGGCCGACTTTGGCTTGCAGCTTGGCGGCGGAAATGGCCTGTGCCTTTTCCATGAAGCGGTTCCAGCGGTCTTGCTTGACCTCGTCCGGCACATGATCGGGCAGCAGGTTCGATCGCGCGCCCGCCACATTCTCGTATTGGAAGCAGCCGACGCGATCCAGTTGCGCCTCGTCCAGCCAATCCAGCAGAGTCTGGAACTCGGCCTCGGTCTCGCCCGGATAACCGACGATAAAGGTCGAGCGCAGCGTGATATCGGGGCAGATGTCGCGCCATGCGGCAATCTCGTCCAGCGTCTTTGCGGCAGCGGCAGGGCGCGCCATGCGGCGCAGCACATCGGGATGCGCGTGTTGGAACGGAATATCCAGATAGGGCAGGATCAGCCCATCCGCCATCAGCGGGATCATGTCGCGCACATGCGGATAGGGATAGACGTAATGCATCCGCACCCAGGCACCCAGACTGCCCAAATCGCGTGCCAAATCAGTGATATGCGCGCGGTGGCCGCGTTCGGTCGCATATTTCAGATCAACGCCGTAAGCCGAGGTATCCTGACTGATGACCAGCAGTTCCTTGACCCCGCTTTGCACCAGCTTTTCCGCCTCGCGCACAATGGCAAAGGCGGGGCGGCTGACAAGGCGGCCGCGCATATCGGGGATGATGCAGAATTTGCACTTGTGGTTACAGCCCTCGGAAATCTTGAGATAGCTGTAATGGCGCGGCGTCAGCTTGATACCCGCGGCGGGCAGCAGGTCCACGAAAGGATCGGGCGATGGCGGCACGGCGACATGCACCGCATCCAGCACCTGCTCATACTGATGGGGGCCGGTGACGGCCATGACTTTGGGGTGGACGCCCGTGATATATTCGGGTTCGGCCCCAAGGCAGCCGGTCACGATGACCTTGCCGTTTTCCTGCAATGCCTCGCCAATCGCCTCAAGGCTTTCGGCCTTGGCGGAATCAAGGAAACCGCAGGTGTTGACGATGACCGCATCGGCCCCGGCATAATCGGGGCTGATGGCGTAACCTTCGGCGCGCAGGCGCGTCAGGATACGTTCACTGTCGACAAGGGCTTTCGGGCAGCCAAGGCTGACCATGCCGATGGTCGGTTGACCGGGTCGGGGAGCCGTGTCGAAACGCGGACGCGGGGCTAGATCGGGGCGAAGATCGGGCGGATTTTGCGACATTGCGCGCATATACAGCCACCTTGCCGCCGCGAAAAGGCCCTTTCTATCGCCCCTTGCTGCGGCGCAGCATCGCCCGCACTTCGCGGATATCAAACGCCCGCAAAAGCTGGCCCGCGACAAAGTAAACACCCATGCCGCCAAAGACCAAAATCATCAGCGCCAGATAGCGCATCCGGCCCGGCTCTAGCATCGGGTTCAGCAGTGCATAGGCGATGGCAAGGAATACACCCATGATGGCCGCTGCCGCGCAGATCCGCCAAAAACGTGTGCGCAGTTGCGCGTCAACCTCGGCCGCCGCGCCCATTTTGCGCGAGCCGAGCCACAGTTGCAGCACCATGCCCCAGCCCGCAACGGTTGTGCCGACGGCGGCTGCGATAAAGCCGATAAAGGGCGCCAGCGCGACAGCCGCGACGGCGTTCACCACCAGCGAGACCAGCGCAAATCGGAACGGGCTGCGGGTGTCGGCGCGCGCGTAAAACAGCGGCTGCAGCACCTTTTGCATGACGAATGCAGGCAGACCCAGCCCGTATACGGCCAGTGCCAGCGCGGTTGCGGCGGTATCTGCCGAAGTGAACGCGCCCCGTTCATACATGACCGAGATCAGCGGCACCGCGATCACCACCAGCGCGACAGCAGCAGGCACCGAGAGCATCAGCGCGAATTCGGTGGCGCGGTTCATGGCCTGCTTGCCCGCTTTGTCGTCACCCGCAGCAAGGCGGCGCGAGAGTTCGGGCAGCAGCACAACGCCAATCGCCGCACCCACTACACCCAGTGGTAGCTGATAGAGACGATCCGCGTAGCTCAGCCAGTTATAGGCGCCTTCGAAATAGCTTGCGACTTGGCGACCCACCAGCAGGTTGATCTGCACGACGCCCCCCGCCAACACGGCCGGCATGGCGATGATGGCCAGTTGCCGCAACTCGGGTGTCAGACGAGGGCGCTTGATCGTCATGGTAAAGCCCGCACGCCGCGCAGCCCACCACAGGGTCGCCAGTTGCAAAATACCGGCGACCGGCAGGCCCCAGGCCATGGCCCAGCCGATCCGCACACCGTCACCGCCGCCCGGCAGCGCATCGAAATGCGCGCCGATCACGATGGCCGGGATGAATGTCAGGTTCAATAGCGCAGGCGCGGCGGCGGCGGCGCGAAAGCGCCCCGCTGCATTCAGTATACCCGACAGCAAAGCTGTCAATGAAATCAAAAGGATATAGGGAAATGTCACGCGGGCATAGGCGGTGGCAAGGCTGAAGCGCGCGTCCCCGACCCAGCCCGAGGCCATCAGCCAGACCAGCACAGGCATGATCAGCATGCCGATGACCGAGAAGATCGTCAGAATAAACGCCATGCCGGCATAGGCGTCGCGGGCAAAGCCTGTCGCATCCTCGCCCGCCTCTAGCTTTTTGGCGAACATCGGCACAAAGGCCAGGTTGAACGCGCCTTCGGCAAAAAAGCGACGGAACATATTCGGCAAGGTAAAGGCAACGGCGAAGGCCTCGGCCACGGGGCCGGTGCCAAGATAGGCCGCCATCATGATATCGCGCGCGAATCCCAGCACGCGGCTGAGGAATGTCCACACGCCCACAGTGACGAAATTGGTCGCAAGGCGGATGGGCGAGGAGGCGCCAGAGGGCTTCCTAGATGTTTCTGTCGTCACGAATGGGCCCTTTCGGCACCTTGTTTGATCGCCTCGCGCAGCTTGGCTTCCAACTGCTGACGGCGCCCTTCGGCATGGAATTTCAGGCCGAACATGTCTTTCACATAGAATGTATCGACCGCCTGCTCGCCATAGGTGGCGATGACGGCGGATGCGATATTGGCGTTTTGCGCGGCCAGCGTGCGCACCAGATCATGCAGCAGGCCCGGGCGGTCACGGGTGTCGACCTCGATAATCGTGTAGATGTCCGAGCCTTCGTTATCAAAGGTGATCAGCGTCGGCACGGTAAAGGCGCGCTCGCGTTTCTTGATCTTGTCCCGCTCTTTCATCGCTTCGCGCGGGACGACTTCGCCGTTCATCGTGCGGTCGATCATCTGGCGCAGGCGGGGCAGGCGGGCGGCCTCGAACGGGCGACCATCGGCATCTTGCACCCAGAAAGTGGCGGTCGCATAGCCGTCCTTGGTGGTATAGGTGCGCGCATCGACCACGTTCGCCCCCACCAGCGCCAATGCGCCGGTCATACGGGAAAACAGGCCGGGGTGGTCAGACATGGCAAAGCTGGCGCGGGTCGCATCGCGATCGGGGTCTGGTGTCAGATCGATGCGGATCTCGGAATCATTGATGCCGCGCAGCAGGTTGGCAAAGACGACATGTGCCGATAGCGGCAGGCCCTGCCAATAGGGGCCGTAATGGCGCCCCGTCTCGGCGCGCAGATCGGCGGCGGGCCAGTCGTGCAAGGCCTCGCGCAGGGCGCGCTTTGCCTCGTCCTCGCGGGTGCGGCGGGACAGGGTGTCGGGGCCGCTGGCCAGCACCTCGGCGGTCGAGCGGTGCAGGCTGCGGATCAGCGCCGCTTTCCAGTTGTTCCATGTACCGGGGCCGACGCCGCGAATGTCGCAGACGGTCAGCACGGTCAGCAGATCCAGCCGTTCACGCGATTCGACCATTTTGGCAAAGGCACGCACGGTACGCGGTTCGGCAATGTCGCGTTTTTGCGCGGTATCGGACATCATCAGATGGTGACGGATCAGCCATTCCACCGTTTCGGATTCGCGCTTTGACAGGCCAAGGCGCGGCGCCACGCGGCGGGCGATTTGCGCCCCCAGCACGGAATGGTCTTCTTCGCGCCCCTTGCCGATATCATGCAGCAGCAGCGCCACATAAATCACGCGGCGGCTGATGCCAGCCTTGGTAATATCGCTGACCAGCGGCAGATCATCTGCCAGCTCTCCCGCCTCGATCGCGGCGAGGTTCGAGATACATTGGATCGTATGTTCGTCCACCGTGTAGTGGTGATACATATTGAACTGCATCATTGCGACGATGGGTTCGAATTCAGGGATGAACGCCGCCAGCACGCCGATTTCGTTCATATGGCGCAAGATGCGGGCCGGGTTGCCATGGCGCAGCAGCAGATCAAGGAAGATGCGATTGGCGCTGCGGCTTTCGCGCATATCGTCGTCGATGAGGTTCAGGTTAGCCGCCACCAGACGCAGCGCGTCGGGGTGGATCGGCGCGCCCATGCGGACGCTTTCCTCAAAGATGCGCAGCAGGTTCAATTTGTCGGCCAGAAACGCCTTTGGGTCGGCGACGGTCAGACGGTTGGTCTTTAGCGCATAGGGCGGCGCGACGGGGCGCTTGCGGGCGAACAGACGTGATAGCATCGGCGCGGGCTTGATCAGCTTGTCTTCTTGCACCGTCAGAAAGATGCGGGTCAACTCGCCCACTTTAGTCGCATGCAAAAAGTAATCTTGCATGAAATGTTCGACCGCCCGGCGACCGCGACTGTCGCGATACCCCATGCGCGAGGCGACCTCGACCTGCATGTCAAAGGTCAGCAGATCCACCTCGCGTTTGGCGATCAGATGCAGGTGGCAGCGCACCGCCCACAGGAAATCCTCGGCCAGACGGAATGTCTCGTATTCATCGGCGGTGAAGACGCCCTTTTGTACCAACTGTGCGGCATCCTGCACGTTGTAGACATATTTGCCGATCCAATAGAGGGATTGCAGATCGCGCAAGCCGCCCTTGCCCTCTTTCACATTCGGCTCGACCATATAGCGCTGGCCGCCTTGTTTCACGTGGCGCTGGGCCCGCTCGTCGAGTTTCGCCTCAATGAATTCAGAGGCGGTGTTCTTGAACAGCTCGTTCCATAGGCGGCTGCGCAGGGTTTGGAAAACTGTGGTGTTTCCATCCAGATAGCGCGCCTCGACCATGGCGGTGCGAATGGTGAAATCCTGTTTTGCCATCGCAATACAGTCATCCACTGTGCGCGAGGAATGACCGATTTTCAGCTTTAGGTCCCATAGGGTGTAAAGCAGGGATTCGATAACCGCCTCGGTCTCGCGCGACATGTTCGCGCGGGTGACGAACAGCAGATCGACATCGGAAAAGGGGGCCATCTCGCCGCGCCCATAGCCGCCGACGGCAACCATCGTCAGATCGCCTGCAGCGGGCGTGGGCTGCATCGGGCCGCGCGCAACCCACAGGGCCAGCGTCACAATGCAATCGGTCAGCCAGGCATAAGCATGGGTCACGCCCCGGCTTTCCAGCGGATTGGCCGCAAAGGCAGTGGCGATCACCGCGCGGCCATTGGCCATGGCGTCAGAAAGGATGGCGACAGTGGCGCGGCGCATATCCATCGGATCTGCAACGCCATCCAGCGCGGCCAGCAGCCGCGCTGTGATCGCAGGGGCGTCAAAGATTTCATGCGCCGGCCGGATCATACCGGCGGGCGCTGAGATCACCTGCGGCTCAGGATTGAGGGCCGCCAAAGCTGCGAGGGGCGGGGTCAAGGATGCTCACCATATTGTTGCGGATCTCGGCGACAGCCAGACCGCGCTGGGTCGTGCCATCGGGCAAGAAGCGGAAGATACCCGAGGTGCCCTCGAACCCTTGGGTCTGGGTCAGGGCGCCGCGGGATAGCGGATTAGAGCCGCCGCGTTGCAGCAGCGCGCCCACGGCGGCGATCCCGTCATAGGCAAGGCTGGCCAGCGGATGCGGCGGTTGGCCATAAGTCGCACTATAGCGCCCCTCGAAGGCGGTGACGCGGGCTTGGTCCGGCAGCGTAAAGATGCCGCCTTGCAGCCCCGGCAGCGTCAGCGCCTGCGACGTCGCGTTCCAGCGTGTCAGGCCGATCAGGCGGGTTGTTTCACGACTAACACCGGCCTCGGGCAGGACCGTCGCCAGAATCGGCAGGTCGGCGTTGACACTGGCGGTGGTGATCACGGCCTGTGCGCCCGTGGCATTGACGGTTGCGCCGACGCGGCGCGCCCCCTCGGCCGTTGCGGCTTGCGACAGGGCGTAGCTTTCAACGCCTGCCACCGTGCCGCCGCCTGCGGTAATCGCGGCAGAAATCGCATCGCGGCCAAGGTTGCCACCCAGATCATTGGCATGGGCGATCACATAGCTATTGATGCCTTGGCTACTGGAATAGCCAACCAAACGGTTCGCGGTGTCGCGGAAGGTCTGGCCAAGAATAAAACATTATTCCCAGCGATGGTCGGGTTGTTTGAAAACGCCAGCACGTTCACGCCGGAACTTGCGACAGCGACGCCTGCGGCATTCGCCTCTTCGGCATAGACCGGCCCAAGGATGATTTGCGCGCCATCAGACACAGCCGCGCGGGCCACTGTTGCGGCCTGCGTCGCGCTGCCGCCGGTGGGATAGACGCGCAGGTCGATGCGGCTGGTGCCAAGGTCGGAAATCGCCAGACGCGCTGCGTTTTCAAGGTTCTGCGCGATTAGATTGTCGGTCGCCTGCGCCGAGCCTGCAGGCACCAGCAGCGCCACGCGCACCGTGCCGCCTGTGGCCGCTGGCGTCGTGCCGCCGCCGGTATTTACAGTCGGCGCACAAGCGGCCAAGGCGGCCATGGCAACGGCGGCGGCCATGCGGCCAAGGCTACGTCGTGTCATCAGTTTGCGCATTTTGCGCTCTCCCTACTTTTGGCGCCCTTTGCGCGCAGCAGTAAACCTGCGGCAATTGACTTGCAATCAGGACGCATCATAGGGCAGGCAGGCTTTGGGTCTAGGAAAGAATGAAGACATGTCGGGAGCTTTCCCTTTAACCGCCGGTCTCTATCTGGTCGCAACGCCGATTGGCGCGGCGCGCGATATCACATTGCGCGCGCTGGATGTGCTGCGCCTTGCCGATGTCATCGCGGCCGAGGATACCCGCACCGCGCGCAAGCTGATGGAAATTCATGGTGTTCCGCTGAACGGGCGACGCATCCTTGCGTTTCACGACCATTCGACCGAAGGCACCACCGCCCATTTGGTGACGCAGGTGCGCGAGGGGAAATCCGTGGCCTATGTGTCCGAGGCGGGCACCCCCTTGGTTGCCGACCCCGGATACGAGCTGGCGCGCGGCATGATTGCCGAAGATCTGCCTGTCACCGCTGCGCCGGGCGCATCCGCCGTGTTGACAGCGCTGACGATTGGCGGCCTGCCGACGGATCGTTTTTTGTTCAACGGGTTTTTGCCTGCCGCCCATAGCGCCCGCCAGAGCGAACTTGCGATCCTGCGCGATGTGCCGGCGACGCTGGTGTTTTACGAATCGCCCAAGCGGCTTGGCTCTTCACTTGTGGATATGGCGGCGGTGCTGGGCGCTGGGCGTCAGGCTGCGGTCTGCCGCGAGTTGACCAAGAAGTTCGAGGAAGTCCGCCGCGGCACACTGGCAGAACTTGCTGAATATTATCAGGAAAACGATGCGCGCGGCGAGGTCGTGGTGCTGGTTGATCGCGCGGGTGCCGTGGTGACCGGCGCGGCGGATATCGAATCCGCCCTGCGCGAGGCGATGCAGACCATGCGGATCAAGGACGCCGCGACGCTGGTTGCGGGCGCGCTGAACCTGCCGCGCCGCGAGGTCTATCAGATCGCCCTAGCCATGTCGGCGGATGACTGATCTGCGGATGACGGGCGGGCTGCGCAATCACCTGCAAGGCGCGGCGGCCGAGGCTGCCGTGCTGCGCCATTACGAGGCCCTCGGCGCGCGCCTGCTGCACAGCCGTTGGCGCGGCCGTGCGGGCGAGATCGACCTGATCTTGCAGCAGGGCGACCTTACGATTTTTGTCGAGGTGAAATCCGCTGCCAGCTTTGACCGTGCCGCGTTTTCAATTCAGCCGGGCCAAGCCGCCCGCATCCTGCGCGCTGCCGAAGAATTCATGGCCGGTCGCCTTGCCGATCTGCGCATCGATCTGGCGCTGGTCGACGGGCAGGGCCACGTTCATGTGATCGAGAACGCCTTCTTCGCCTAAGCGGGATTGCGCCGGTGCGCGCCATCGGCCACAACAGCGCGACCAGAGCCAAGGAGACAGATCATGGCGTTGAAAGTTGCCATTCAGATGGACCCGATCGAATCCATCAATATCGACGGCGATTCGACCTTCCGCATCGCGCTAGAGGCGCAGGCGCGCGGCCATTCTCTGTTCTATTACACGCCCGACAAACTGGCCTTCCAAGAGGGGCGCATCACCGCCCGCGGCTGGCCGATCACGCTGCGCCGTGAAAAGGGCAACCATGTCACCAAGGGCGACGAGGTCGAGGTCGATCTGGCCGATTACGATGTGGTATGGCTGCGCCAAGACCCGCCCTTTGACATGGGTTATATCACCACCACCCATTTGCTGGACATGATCCACCCTAAGACACTGGTCGTGAATGACCCGTTCTGGGTGCGCAATTACCCCGAAAAGCTGCTCGTGCTGAATTTCCCCGAGCTGACCCCCCCGACCGCGATTGCGCGCGATCTGGACACGCTGCGGGCCTTCCGCGCCAAACACGGCGATGTCATTCTAAAGCCGCTGTTCGGCAATGGCGGCGCGGGCGTGTTCAAGCTGACGGCAGATGACAGCAACCTTGCATCGCTGCACGAGATGTTCACCTCGATCTCGCGCGAGCCGCTGATCGTGCAGAAATACCTGCCCGATGTGCGCAAGGGCGACAAACGGGTGATTCTGGTCGATGGCGAGCCGGTGGGCGCGATCAACCGTGTGCCGGCCTCGGGCGAGACACGGTCGAACATGCATGTGGGTGGCCGCCCTGAAAAGGTCGAGCTGACCGCCCGCGATCTGGAGATTTGCGCTAAGATCGGGCCGCTTTTGCGCGAAAAGGGCCAGATTTTCGTCGGTATCGACGTGATCGGCGACTACCTGACCGAGATCAATGTGACCTCGCCCACCGGTATCCAGGAACTCGAACGGTTCGACGGCACCAATACCGCCGAGAAAATCTGGGAAGCGATCGAGCGTCGCCGCGCGGCTTAAGGCCCGCGCAGCGCAATCGCTTCGGACAGATGGGGGCGGGTGATCTGTTCGGCCCCATCCAAATCGGCAATCGTGCGCGCGACGCGCAGGATGCGACTGTATCCGCGCGCCGAAATGCCAAAATGCGCGGCGGCGCGCTGCAAGAATGCGGCGCAGTCACCGTCCAGCGCTGTCATCTCCTCTAGCACATCCGGCGGGCAATCGGCATTGCTGCGCGCGCCGAACGGCTCTAGCCGCTGGATCTGCCGCTTGCGTGCGGCGGTGACGCGGCGCGCCACCTCGGACGACGGCTCGCCCAGCGGGCCGCGCAGGTCTGACGGCGGGATCGCAGGCACATCGATGCGGATGTCGAACCGGTCCAGCAGCGGGCCCGAGAGCCGCGCCATATAATCCTGACCGCAGCGCGGCGCGCGGGCGCAGGCGCGGCTCGCATCTGCCATATGGCCGCAACGGCAGGGATTGGCGGCACCGACCAGCATGAACCGGCTGGGATAGCGCAAATGCGCCTCGGCGCGGGCGATCCAGACCTCGCCCGTCTCAATGGGTTGGCGCAGGCTATCCAGCACAGGGCGCTGGAATTCCGGCAGCTCGTCCAGAAACAGCACGCCGTTATGCGCGAGCGAGATTTCCCCCGGTGCCGCGCGCCTACCGCCGCCGATGATCGCCGCCATCGAGGCGCCATGATGGGGGCTGCGAAAGGGGCGGTGCGGGCTGGGGCCAGCGCCGCGAGTACCCGCAACGGATTGGATCATTGCAGACTCTAGCGCCTCATCCGCGGTTTGCGGCGGCAGGATGCCGGGGAGGCAACTGGCCAGCAAAGATTTTCCGGCCCCCGGCGGCCCCAACATCAGTATGTTATGGCTGCCTGCCGCTGCGATCTCTAGCGCGCGCTTTGCTCCCTCTTGTCCACGTACCGATGCCAGATCGGTGGATTTCACGGCAGCGGGCGCTGCGGATAGCGGCGGGCGCGCGGGCGCAAGGGGCGTCGTTCCGGCCAGATGCGCCAGCGCGCTGCCAAGGCTCTCTGCCCCAAACACGGTTGCAGCAGCGACCCAAGCCGCCTCGGGCGCGCTGGGGGCGGGCAGGATCAGCGCTTTATCCTCGCTTGCGCTGGCGAGCGCCGCAGGTAAAGCGCCCGCGACGGGCACCAATCGCCCGTCCAGGGCCAGCTCTCCCATCGCCAGCACGGATTCGGCGGCGTCGCGCGAAATGGCATCCATCGCAGCCAGCAGGGCGATGGCGATGGGCAGATCGTAATGGGCACCCTCTTTGGGCATATCGCCGGGCGAAAGATTCACCGTGACGCGTTTCGCGGGCATCGCCAGTGCCATCGCGGCCAGTGCCGCCCCCACCCTTTCACGCGATTCGCTGACGGATTTGTCCGGCAGGCCGACGATGGAAAACCCGGGGATGCCGGGCGCAAGGGCGCATTGCACCTCGATCAGGCGCGGCTCGATCCCTTCAAAAGCAACGGTATAGCAGCGCGCAAGCATGGGCCCCCACCAGGTTCACCCCTGCAGCAGGCCGCGATTATGGTTTACGGGCGGTTAACGGCGGCAGCAATCGCGTCGATCTTATTGGTTATCAGGCGCAATTGATCCTCTAGCGCCACCAAACGCAGGTCATCCAGCTTTTCATGCAAGCGCATGATCTCGAGTTCCGATTTCAGGTTCACCTCATAATCATTGGCGGCGGCCTCGCGGTCTTTTTGCGCCTGACGGCTTTGCGACATCATGATGATCGGGGCCTGAAACGCCGCGATCATCGACAGCATCAGGTTCAGGAAGATGAAGGGAAACGGGTCGGGCGGGCTGGCCAGCAAAACGCCGTTCAGCACGACCCATGTCACCAGCACGCCGCCAAACAGCATGATGAATGTCCACGAGCCGCCAAAACTTGCGACCTTATCGGCCACACGCGCGCCCAGCGTATCGGCGCGCAGCGCGGGATCTTGCGACACCGGGGCGCGATCCAACATATGGCGCAGCACGCGCCTGTCACTGTCACTGAAATCGCTCGCAGGCTTTTTCAGCAGCCGCTCGGCCAATAGGGTGTGTTTCGCGTCCATTGTGATCCCCTGTTTTCCCCCATGCTGCGCCACTGCGGGCAAGCTGTCTATGGGGATGCGCCATTGTAGCGGGGCGATGAAGCGCATAGTTTAACCGCCAACAGACGCATGGAAAGCGAGGCCAAAGTGCTGGTTGGCAAGCGTATCTTGATGATCATCGGCGGCGGCATTGCGGCCTATAAGGCGCTGGAGCTGATCCGCCTGCTGCGCGGCCAAGGGGTCGAGGTCGTGCCCGTCCTGACCCGTGCGGGCGCGGAATTCGTGACGCCCTTGTCTGTCTCGGCGCTCGCGAATACCGCCGTCCACCAAGATCTGTTCGACCTGACGCATGAGGCCGAAATCGGCCATATCCAACTGTCTCGCGCCGCCGATCTGGTTGTTGTTGTGCCCGCCACTGCCGATCTGATGGCGAAAATGGCGCAAGGCATGGCGAATGACCTTGCCTCGACACTGCTACTGGCGACGGATAAGCGCGTGCTGATGGCGCCCGCGATGAATGTGCGGATGTGGGACCATCCCGCGACCCAGCGCAACCTGCGCACGCTTGAGGCAGACGGCGTTTTGCGCATTGGCCCCGACGATGGCGCGATGGCCTGCGGCGAGTTTGGGCCGGGCCGCATGGCCGAGCCTTTGGCGATTTTGGCCGCGATCAGCGATGCACTGCAGCCGGCGGATAAGCCGTTGGACGGCAATCATATTCTGGTCACCTCTGGCCCGACGCATGAGCCGATTGACCCGGTGCGCTATATCGCGAACCGTTCCTCGGGTGCGCAGGGGACGGCGATTGCCCAAGCGCTGCTGGATCTGGGGGCAAAGGTGACGTTCATCACTGGCCCCGCCGAGGTGCCGCCCCCCGCAGGGGCCGATGTGGTGCGGGTCGAGACCGCCAGCCAGATGCGCGCCGCCGTGCAGGCCGCGCTGCCCGCCGATGCGGGCGTCTTTGCCGCCGCCGTCGCCGATTGGCATGTGGTTGGCGCAGGGCCCAGCAAGATCAAGAAGGTGGCGGGGCAACTGCCGCAGCTAAACTTTGCGGAAAACCCCGATATTCTGGCCGAAGTTGGCCATATGACCGCGGGCCGCCCCAGGTTGGTCGTGGGCTTTGCCGCCGAGACGGATGACGTCATCGCCCATGCCCGCGCCAAGCGCCTGCGCAAAGGCGCGGATTGGATCGTCGCCAATGACGTCTCGCCCGCGACCGGCATTATGGGCGGGGCGGAAAACGAAATCACCATCATAACGGCCGAGGGCGAGACCGCCCTGCCGCGGATGTCGAAACCGGCGGTTGCCAAAGAATTGGCGCGCCGCATTGCCGATACTTTACTGAAAGACGACGCATGACCCTGACGATCAAATTCACCCGCCTTGATGGCTATGACGACGCGGTGGCGCTGCCCAGCTATCAAACACCCGGCGCGGCTGGGGCGGATCTGCGCGCCAACTTTGGCGCGGATTTGCGCGGTATTGGTCTGACCCTGCCGCCGATGGGCCGCGCGTTGGTGCCCACGGGGCTTGCGATTGAAATCCCGACCGGATTCGAGGTGCAGATCCGCATGCGCTCGGGCCTTGCACTGAAACAGGGGCTGATGCTGCCCAATGCGCCGGGCACGATTGATTCGGATTATCGCGGCCATCTGGGCATCATCATCATGAATGGCGGCGACCAGCCGGTGACCATTGCCCACGGTGATCGCATCGCGCAGATGATCGTCGCCCCCGTGGTGCAGGCGCAGTTCGAGCTGGTCACCGCGTTGACGCAAACGGATCGCGGCGCGGGGGGCTATGGCTCGACCGGGGTGTCGCAGTGACAGACCGCCGTTTCACGCCGGATGAGGTGGCGCGCTATGGCCGCCATATCACCTTGCGCGAAATCGGCGGGCCGGGGCAAAAGGCGCTGCTGCGCGCGCGTGTGCTGATCGTGGGCGCGGGGGGGCTCGGCTCTCCGGTGCTGCAATATCTGGGTGCGGCGGGGGTGGGGCAGATCACCGTGGTCGATGACGATCTGGTCGAGGCGACGAATTTGCAGCGCCAAGTCATCCACACCGCCGCCAGTGTCGGCACGCCCAAGGTCGCATCCGCGCAAGCCGCGATCAACGCGCAGAACCCGCATATCCATGTGACTACGGTGCAGACGCGGTTTTCAGCGCAAAATGCGGCAGAACTGGTGGCACAGCACGATTTGGCCATCGATTGCTGCGATGATACTGCGACGCGCAATGCGCTGAATGCGGCCTGTGTTGCGGCGGGTATCCCGATGGTCTCGGCCGCACTGACGACGTGGGAGGGGCAGGTTTCCCTTTACGATCCCGCGCGCGGCGGGCCCTGTCTGACCTGCGTCTTTCCCCATGCGCCGCCGGTGATCGAGGATTGCTCCGTCGTCGGCGTGTTCGGCCCGCTGCCCGGCATCATCGGCACCATGATGGCCGCCGAAGTCGTCAAGGCGCTGACCGGCGCGGGCGAGGGGCTGCGCGGGCGTCTGATGATCTATGACGCCCTTTACGCCGATATGCGGATCATCCGCACCAAAGCCGATCCGGCCTGCCCGACCTGCCACGGAATGGGGGCGGTCAAATAAGACCGCGCCCTTTCAGCAGGCTTTCGACCCCCGGCAGACGGCCACGGAAACGGGTATAAAGCGCCGCCGCATCCGCAGAGCCACCCTTTGACAGGATGTTCTCTTCCAGCGATTTGGCGGTCGCCGGATCGAACGGATCGCCCGATTCCAGGAACGCGTCGAATGCGTCGGCGTCCATCATTTCCGACCACAGATAGCTGTAATAGCCGCTGGAATAGCCGTCGCCCGAAAACACATGCGCGAAATGCGGCGTGGCGTGGCGCATCCGGATCGCATGGGGCATGCCGATGCTTTCCAGCACCTCGGCCTGTTTCTGCATCGGGTCCTGCGGCGCGGGGCCGTCGTGGAACTCGAGGTCAACCAGCGCCGAGGAGACGATCTCGACCGTCGAGAAGCCCTGACCATAGTTGCGCGCGGCCAGCAGGCGTTCGATCAACGCTGCGGGCATCGCCTCGCCGGTCTCGGCATGGGTCGCGAATTCGGCCAGCACTTCGGGCACTTCCAGCCAGTGTTCATATAGCTGCGAGGGCAGCTCGACAAAATCGCGCGCAACCGAGGTGCCGGAAATGCTTTCGTAGGTCACATCCGACAGCATCTGATGCAGGGCGTGGCCGAATTCGTGGAACAAGGTGCGCGCATCGTCATAGGACAGCAGCGCGGGCTGGCCTGCCTCGGGCGGGGCAAAGTTGCAGACATTCATCACGACGGGGCGCTGCGCGACGCCGCCGACCCGGCTTTGCGACCGCATCGCCGAACACCACGCGCCCGAGCGTTTTGATCCGCGCGCGAAGTAATCGCCCACGAAGATCGCGACCCATTCGCCGCCGCGCGTGACCTTCCAGACGCGGCAATCTGGGTGATAGAAGGGGGTGTCCAGCGCCTCGAATTCCAGCCCGAACAGACGGTTGGCGACGGCAAAAGCCGCCTCGACCATGCGGTCCAGCTGGAAATAGGGCTTAATCGCGGCTTCGTCCAAATCATGCTCGGCAAGGCGGCGCTTTTCGGAATAATAGTGCCAGTCCCACGCCTCGAGCGGGCCTTGGATGCCGTCGGCGTGCAGCAGGGCTTCCAGTGCGGTGCTCTCGCTTTGTGCCGCTTTGCGGGCGGGGCCCCAGATATCCAGCAGCAATTGGCGCACATTCTGCGCATTGCCCGCCATTTCGGTTTCCAGCTTAAAGGCGGCAAAAGTGTCATAGCCCAAAAGGCGGGCGCGGATCTGGCGCAGGGCCAGTGTCTCGGCTGCAATGGCGCGGTTGTCGGTCGCACCGCCATTTGCGCCGCGCGCGACATAGGCCTCATAGGCGCGCTGGCGCAGGGCGCGGTTCGGCGAATATTGCAAGAATGGCGTGATGACCGAACGGGCCAGCGTCACGACGGGGCCGTCCGCCTGCTTTTGGGCGCCAGCCGCGCGCAGGGCAGCGGTCAAAAAGGCGGGCAGGGGCGCAAGGTCAGCCTCGGTCACAGGCATGAACCATTCGCGCTCGTCCGCCAGCAGGTTCTGGGTAAAGGTGGTGCCAAGGACGGCAAGACGCGATTTCACGTCTTTCATCTCGGCCTCGGCCGCACCGGATAGGCCCGCGCCGCTGCGGACGAAACCGCGACGGGTCAGCATCAGGACGCGTTCTTCCTCGTCCGACAGGTTCAGGGCGTCCTTATCGGTCCAAAGCTGGTCGATGCGCTGGAACAGGGCCTTGTTGCTGCTGATCTCAGAGCTATAGGCCGAGAGCTTCGGCGCCAGATCGCGCTGCAGCGCCTCGCGCGCGGGGTTCGAATCGGCACCTGCGACGGTGTAAAAGGCGGAAAGGACGCGGCCCAGCTGCTCGTCCGCCATCTCCAGCGCGGCGATCGTGTTGGCGAATGTTGGCGCGGCGGAGTTATCCGCGATCGCGGCGACAGTGGCGCGGGCGGTGTCCAGCGCGGCATCAATCGCCGGGGCGTAATCGGCGTCCGAAATCAGATCATAAGGCGGCAGGTCATAGGGCGCGCGCCATGGGCCGAGCAGCGGATTTGTCATCTGATATCCTTTCATAGGGGCCTAGCGCTGATCGCGGGCGCGCAGGCGTTCTTCCAGCCGCCGCAGGGCCAGCGACAGGCCAATCGTCACCGTCAGATAGATCAGCGCGACGACATTATAGGTTTCAAAATACCGAAAATTCGAGGCTGAGGTCAGCTTTGCCAATTGTGTAATATCGGTCACGCCCAGCACCGAGACAAGCGAGCTGTCCTTCACCATCGCGACAAAATCATTGCCAAGGGGCGGCAGCACGTTGCGCATGGCCTGCGGCCAGACGATATGGCGAAAGATATGCCAGCGGCCAAGGCCAAGGGCCTTTGCAGCCTCGATCTGGCCGACCTCGACCGACAGGATGCCGGCGCGAAAGACCTCGGCCAGAAAGCTGGCATAGGCCAGCAGCAGCGCGATGATCGCGCGCCACAGCAGCGGCACATCGCGGGTGCGCAGGGGCTCGATCCCCGTCCAGCCTGTCAGCCCGTTCCACAGCGCTACCATCCCCGGCACGCCGACAAAGGCGACGTAAAGCAGCAGCACCATGATCGGCACGCCGCGCATCACCTCGACATACAGTCGCGCGGCTTGGCGCAGGATCAGGCTGCGCGACAATTGCGCCAGCGCAAGGCCAAGGCCCAGCACCGCCCCCCTGAAAACGCGATCAGGGTCACCATGATCGTGACGCCAAGGCCGCGCGACAGGGTATTGAGGACGCCCGCATAAACATCGTCCGTGGCGACGCGCCAGAACAGCCAAAGGCCCGTCACCCCGAGGATGACGAGCCAATAGGGAAAATCCTTGTCTGATTTGGCGCGGCGCATGGGATCGATTGGATTTATTCGCCTTGGCCGTATTCAAAGAACCATTTGGTGCTGAGGGCATCCAGCGTGCCATCGGCCTCCATACTGGCGATGGCGGCATTGATCGCGGTCACAAGGTCCGAGCCTTTGGGAAAGATAAAGCCGAAATCTTCGGTCCCCAGCGGCTCGCCAATGATTTTCAGCGCGCCGTCCGAGGTGTTCACATAGCCATGTGCGGCGGTCGAATCCGACAGCGCCAGATCCACATCGCCCGTGCGCAGCGCCGCAAGGCCCGCGCCAAAGGTTTCGAATTTCACGATGCGCGGGTTTGCCTCATCGCCGTCCAGCACGTCATAGACGCCGACGTAAAAGGGCGTGGTGCCGGGCTGGGCGGACATCAGCAGATCGGGATTGGCGGCAAAGCTGGCCGCATCGACAAAGCGGTCTTCATCGCCGCGCACGATCATCAGCATTTGCGATGTCAGGTAAGGGTCAGAAAAATCGACCATTTCCATACGGTCTTCGCGGATGGTGATACCGGTCATGCCAATGTCGAACTGCCCTTCGGATACGGCGGGGATCATCGCATCCCAGCTGATATTGCCATAGGTGACGGTCAGGTTCAGACGCTTGGCGATCTCGTCCATCGCATCATATTCCCAGCCGATCGCCGCGCCATCGGGGCCGACGAATTGCAGCGGTGGGTAGGCGTTTTCGGTGGCGACGGTAATCTCGCGCCCTTGCAGGTCAGGCAGGGTCTGCGCCGCGCCGGCGGTTGCAATCAGGGCGAGTCCAAGGCTGGTGAACAAGGCTTTCATCATACGCTCCGCAGGGTTGTTTTCAGCACAGTAACGGGGGCTTGGCGGCAATGACAAGCGCTACTGCTGGCGTTCGTCGTCGGGATGGGGCGGGGCGCCAAATGGGTCTTTGTGGATCATCACATCGGCATTGGGCAGTGCGCGGACAATCGCGCGGCGCAGGGCGGCGCTGGTGCGATGGGCTGCGAACAGGGTCTGGTTGCCGTCCATCTCGATATGCAAGGTGACAAAGATGCGGCTGCCCGAGGTGCGGGTTTTCAGGTCGTGATAGCCGATAATGCCATCGAAATCGCGCGCGACGCCTTCGATTGTTGCAATGACATCTGGTGGGGCGCTGCGATCCATCAGCGCGTCCCAGGCCTGTTTGCCGATCTTGGCCGCTCCGCGCAGCATCAACCCTGCGGCCAACAGCGCGATCACACTGTCGACGGCGCCGATCCCCCAAAGGGCCGAGACCGCAAGCGCGATCAGCGCGCCGATATTGGGGATCAGATCACCGATATAATGCAGCGAATCCGCCGCGACGACGCGGCTGCCGGTGCGCCGCGCGACATGGCGCTGCCATGCAACCAGTCCCAAGGTCAGCACGATCGACAGCACCATGATGACCATCCCGATCCCCTGCGCGCCGATCACATCGGTATCGCCCGCCGCCATGCGGCGGATCGCGGCCAGAGCGATCAGCACCGCCGAGGCTGTGATGACCAAAGATTGGGCGAGCGCGGTCAGATCCTCGACCGCGGTATGGCCAAAATGGTGATCTTTGTCCGCAGGTTTGGCGGCATAGGCAATGGCGATCAGCCCGCCCAGCGACATCAGCAGATCCAGCGCGGAATCGGCCAGCGTTGCCGCAATCGACAGCGCGCCCGTCGCTTGCAGCGCCCATAGCTTGCCCAGCACCAATAGGCTGGCCACTGATACCGAAAGCACACCGGCGGAAAGGTTCAACCGGTTGTTATCGTCAGATTTTGACATGGCAGACCTAGTTTCTGATCTCGGTGGGATCGACGCCCCACAGTGCGGATTTCATCACCCAGCCGCGATAGCCGCCCGCGCCAATGCGGCACCAATCGGGGCGGCATTCATCCAGATCCGCGATCACGCCGTTCTCGAACTGGGCGATGACGGGGGCATTCGCCTCGGGTTGGGCCAAGACAGGCAGCAGCTCGGCTTGGACGATTACGGTGCGATTGCCCGACAGCAGGGCGTAATGCACCCAGCCGCCTTCGCCGTCGCGGTCGATGATGCGCCGCCAGTGTTCATATTCACCCGTGATCTGCACCGGCAGGCCCGCGCGGTGGAAGACCCAATCGACGCGCTGCGACGAGGCGGGGCCGCGCCGCACATTCACCTCGTTGCTGCGCAGGGACACATAACGCGGTACCGGCAGGTTGGTCGATGCGCCCAGCTGCGGGCCGGTAGGCTCGGGCGGCTCGGGCGTGCCGCTGGCAGGGGTGGGCGGCGGCGGGGGTGGCTCGGCCGGTGCCGCGACGGGTGCCTCGACAGGGGCCGCGCCTGCAACTGCGGCGGCAATTGCATCGGCATCAGCGTCTTGCGCTGGTGCACTTGCGTCGGGGCGCGGCGGAGGGCTGGGAATATCGCTGTCTTGGGCGGCGGCAGGCAGCGCCAGACACAGGGCAAGCGCCGCGATCTGCATCAAAATGCTGATGGATGTCACTGTCTTCATAAAGCCGCCCTGCCTGATGGGGGTATTTTGCCATCATGGCGCGCCAGAGGAAAGCGCCTTGCAGTAGAGGAAGCCGAAATAGGGATGGCCCGCCACAATCGGGCGGGCCATCAATGCCGCTTAGGACGGGATTTGCGCCGTGATACCTTCGACATAGAAGCCCATCGACAGCAGGTCTTCGTCGCTGGCGGTCTCGCCCTCGGCCAGCCAGGCCGAGCCGTCTTGACGGTTCAACGGGCCGGTGAAGGGGTGGTAGGTGCCAGCGGCGATGGCATCGCGCAGAGCCTCGGCCTCGGCCTTGACCTCGGCGGGAACAGCGTCGGTGATCTCGCCAATGCCGACTTCACCCTCGGCGATACCGCCCCAGGTTGCGGTCGATTCCCATGTGCCGTCAATCACGGCCTGCACGCGCTTGATATAATAGGGCGCCCAGTTGTCGATAATCGCCGAGACGCGCGGGAAGGGGGCAAAAGCCGACATATCCGAGGCCTGGCCAAAGGTGACGATGCCGCCTTTGGTTTGGGCTGCGGCCTGCGGTGCGGTCGAATCGGTGTGCTGCAAGATCACATCGACGCCCTGTTCGATCATCGCGGTTGCGGCATCTGCCTCGACCGCCGGGTCGAACCACGAATAGGCCCAAGCGACGACCAGCTCGATATCCGGATTCACTTTTTTGGCGTGGATATAGGTCGAGTTGATGCCCTGAATAACCTCGGGGATCGGGAAAGAGCCGATATAGCCGATCTTATTCGTCTGGGTCATGCGGCCTGCGATGGTCGCCATAACCGCGCGGCCCTCATAGAAACGGGCATCATAGGTGGCGACGTTTTCCGCACGCATATAGCCGGTGCAATGTTCGAAATAGATATCGGGGAATTGCGCCGCGACCGCCATGGTCGCTTCCATATAGCCGAACGAGGTGGTGAAGATCAGCTTGCAGCCGGCCAGCGCCATCTGGGTGATCGCACGCTCGGCATCCGCGCCTTCGGGGACGCTTTCTTGATAGACGGTTTCGATCGCGGTGCCGAAATATTCCAGCAGGGCCAGGCGTCCCTGTTCATGCTGGAACGTCCAGCCACCATCGCCAATCGGGCCGACATAGATAAAGCCGACTTTCACCGGCGCTTGGGCGCGGGCGGGCAGGCCAAGGCCCGCCAGAACTGCGGCAGCGGCACCCGAGGCCAGAAGCGTTCTGCGTTTCAAAAGCATTCTCTCTCTCCGTTGTTGGACGTTTATTGCGTTGCGTGAAAGGGGCGGCCGATCATGGCCGGGCTGGCGCTGCTACGCCGCCCGCGCGAGATCAGGACAAGGGCAAGGATGGTGACGATATAGGGCGCCATCGCCAGCAGCGAGACGGGCACCGGCACGCGCGCCAGTTGCAGGTTGATCTGCAGCACGGTGATGCCCCCAAACAGATAGGCACCGATCAGCAGGCGATCTGGCCGCCAGCTGGCGAAAACGACGATGGCAAGGGCGATCCAGCCCGCACCCGCCGTCAGCCCGTCGGTCCATTGCGGCACCCGCACGAGGCTGAGGTAAGCGCCGCCAAGGCCCGCGCAGGCGCCGCCGAACAAGATCGCAAGGCAGCGCACCAGCACAACTTTATATCCCAAAGCATGGGCGGCGTCGTGGTTCTCGCCCACGGCGCGCAGGATCAGACCGGCGCGGGTGCGGTTCAGGAAAATCCACACGCCCAGGCACAGCAGCAGCGAGACATAGACCATGATATCATGGCTGAACAGGATCGGGCCAATCACTGGCAGATCAGATATCACCGGGATATCAAGGCGATAGCTAGTCGGGGCCTTGATCCCGTTATACCCCTGACCCGCCAGCGAGGCAAAGCCAAGCCCGAACAGGGTCAGGGCAAGGCCGGTGGCCACTTGGTTTGACAGCAGGAATTGCGTCAGCAGCGCAAACACCAGTGCCAGCGCTGCACCCCCCGCCGCCGCGCCGATATAGCCCAGCGTGACCGATTGGCTATGATGGGCGGCGATGAAGCCGCAGATCGCGCCGGTGATCATCATCCCCTCGACCCCGAGGTTCAGGACTCCGGCCTTCTCCACCACCAACTCACCAATCGCCGCCAGCAGGATCGGGGTCGAGGCCACCATCAACGAGGCGATCAGCAGAACCGGATTGATTGCCGACAGATCCATTATGCCACCTCTTTGGCTTTTGGCCGCGCAAGGCGCAGGCGGTAATTGGTCAGCACATCAAAGGCCAGCAAGAAGAACAGCAGCATGCCTTGGAACATCTGGATTGCGGCAGCGGGCAGGCCGATGGCCGTTTGCGCGGATTCGCCGCCAATATAAGTCAGCGCGAGCAAGAGGCCCGCGAGCAGTATGCCGACAGGATGCAACCGCCCAAGGAAAGCCACGATAATCGCGGTAAATCCGTACCCCACGCCAAAGTCGATCGAGATGCGCCCGGCGGGGCCGGCGACTTCGAACATACCCGCAAGTCCCGCAAGTGCGCCCGACAGGCCGGTGCAGATCAGGATCAATTTGCCCGGCTGCACGCCAGAAAACGCGGCGGCGCGCGGGCTTTGACCCGCAAGGCGGATGTTAAAGCCGAACATATGGCGGCTGAGGGCGACATAGGCGACGATCACCGCGATCAGCGCGGCTACAACGCCCCAATGCATCCCGGTGCCGGCGAAAATTTCGGTATTGGCGGCAGCGGGATAGCGCGAGATCACGCGCGAGCCCGGCATCCCCATGCCTTCGGGGTTGCGCATCGCACCCAGTGCCATTTGCGCCACCAGACGTTCGGCAACATAGACCAGCATCAGTGAGACCAGCGTTTCGCTGGCGCCATATCTGACGCGCAAGATGCCGGGGATCAGGCCCCAGGCCATGCCACCTAGCGCGCCTGCGATCACCATCAGCGGGAAAATATACCACCCCGCCGCCGGATAGAACGCCAGCGCCACCGCCGCGCCACAAATGGCGCCAACGATATATTGCCCCTCGGCCCCGATATTCCAGATGCCGGCGCGAAAGCCGAACGAGAGGCCGACCGCGATCAGGATCAGCGGCCCCGCCTTGATCAGCAATTGCCCGCGATAATAGCTGGCGTGCTGGCCGAACAGCGGGTCCCAAAAGATGGTGCGCAGCGTGGCAAAGGGATCTTTACCCAGCAGCATAAACATCAGCCCGCCCGCAATCATCGTGGCCAACACGGCGATCAGCGGCGTGGCCCAGGTCCAGACATGCGAATGGGTCGGGCGCTTTTCCAGACGGATCATGCCGCCACCTCGGCTTTTGCGCCGCCCAGCATCAGGCCGATATCGTCAATACCCAGGCCGCGCGCATCGCGCGCCTCGGACAGGTGGCCTGCGTTCAGCGCCGCGAAACGGTCGGAAATTTCCATCAATTCGTCCAGATCCTGGCTGACAACCACCACAGCCGCGCCCCGTGCTGCCAGATCCAGCAACGCCTGCCGGATCGCGGCCGCGGCTGCGGCATCGACGCCCCAAGTGGGTTGGTTCACCACCAGCACGGCGGGGTTTTGTAAAATCTCGCGCCCGACCACGAATTTTTGCAGATTGCCGCCCGACAGCGCGCGCGCCGCGACATGGGGGCCGGGGGTGCGCACGTCAAATGTCTCGATAATGCGGCGGGCAAAGGCGGTGGTCTTGGCCCAGTTGATAAAGCCGCCATCGACCAGCTTTTCACGCAAAGCGCCGGTCAGCAGCGCGTTTTCCGACAGGCTCATATCGGGGGCGGCGGCGTGGCCCAGGCGTTCCTCGGGCGCGGCCAGCAGGCCCAGTTTGCGGCGATCATTCGGGCGCGAGGTGCCGACATCACTGCCGTTCAGCCAGATCATCCCGGCGGGGCTGCGCATCTCGCCCGACAGGGCCAGCAGCAATTCATCCTGACCATTGCCGGCAACGCCGCCGATACCCAGAATCTCGCCCCGCCGCAGGATCAGCGAGACGTTATGCAAAGGGGTGCCAAAGGCGCGGGGTGAGGGCAGCGAGAGGCTCTTCAGCTCGAGCGCTATTTCACCTGCGAGCACCGGCGCGCGGCTGGGGGTTTGCAGGCTGGCGCCGACCATCATTTCCGCCATATCGCGGGCGGATGTGGTGCGCGGATCGCAACTGCCGACCACCTCGCCATGACGCAGCACGGTGGCGCTGTCGCAGATGGCGCGGATTTCCTCGAGCTTATGCGAGATATAAAGGATCGATCGCCCCTCGGCCCGCAGGCGGCGCAGGGTTTCGAACAGCGTGCTGACCTCTTGCGGTGTCAGGACCGAGGTCGGCTCATCCATGATCAGCAATTGCGGGTCTTGCAGCAGGCAGCGGATAATCTCGACGCGCTGCCGCTCGCCCGCCGAGAGATCGCCGACGGTGCGTTCGGGCGACAGGGGCAGGCCGTAGGCGTTGGAAATCTCGGTGATGCGCTGGGCAAGTGCGGCCATCGGCGGCGGGTTTTCCATGCCGAGGGCGACGTTCTCGGCGACGGTCAGCGCCTCGAACAGGGAAAAATGCTGGAACACCATCGCGACACCCGCAGCGCGGGCGGCGCGTGGCTCGGCCGGGTGATAGGGTTTGCCATCGAGCTGCATCGTGCCGCTATCGGGGCGGACAAGGCCATAGATGGTTTTCACCAGTGTCGATTTGCCCGCGCCGTTTTCCCCCAGCAGGGCATGCACCTCGCCCTTGGCGATCTGAAAGGAAATGTCGCGATTGGCAACCACACCCGGATAGGCCTTGGTCAGGCCTGAAAGCCCCAGCAGCACATCACTCACAAGCGCCCCCCGCTATTGCGACTGCAATTCTTTACCTTTCAGTAAAGCGTAAACCACGCCTATCGCAATGGCTTGTGGCGGTTTCCCTAAAGCGGGATCGCCAATTGGGCAGGTAATGCGCTGAATTTGGGCGTCGCTATGACCGAGCGTTGCAAGGCGACGCTGAAAGCGAATCCATTTCGTATCCGACCCGATCAGACCTGCGCTGTGAAAGCCGTGTGACAGCAATGCATGGCACAGGGCAAAGTCGAAATCATGCGAATAGGTCATGATCAGATGATCGGCATGGGCGGGCGCATAGGGCACCACCCGCGCGGGATCAGCGGCGATCAGCGGCGTGACATTGGCGGGCGTATCAGGAAAGCGATCCGCGCTGGTATCGACCCAAGTGATCTGCCGGTCGTTCAGCGGTGCGAGGATGCTGACAATCGCCCGCCCGACATGGCCCGCGCCGAACAGCCACAGCGGGCGGTTTTGCGGGGGTGGCCCCTCGATGATCCAGCCAGCCTCTATGCGCGGCGTGCCATCTGGCAGGGGAGTAAGCTGCGCGGGCGGCGGGGCGGCGGGGTCAATCGGGCGCGCATAGGGCAGGGCGCTGGGCAGATTTTGCGCGGTAAAGACCTCATACAGCAGGGTAACCGACCCGCCGCAACATTGGCCAAGGCGGGGGCCAAGGGGATAGGTTTGCAGGCGCGGGGCGGCATCCTCGGCCAGCAGGGCGCGGGCGGCGCGGATCGCCTCGTCCTCGAGACGGCCGCCGCCGATAGTGCCCTCTAGCCCGTTTGTGGTGACCAGCATACTGGTGCCGGTTTCGCGCGGGACCGAGCCTGCATGTTTCAGCACCAGCACCCGCACAAGGCGCAGGTGCTGGGCGACAGCGCGCGTCAGCGCTGCAAGATCAAGGCTCATGACCTTGTGCGACCTATCGCGGTCAGGATCGCTTCGGCCGTCGCGGGTGCGCGTAATTCAGGCCATGTCGGGCCGCAGGCGCAAACCGCGTCCTGCAGCGCAAGGAAGGCAGATATCCCGTGCATGAAGGGCGGCTCGCCCACGGCCTTTGACCGATAGATCGTCGGCAGCGGCGCGGGGCGGTTCACCAGATCCACATTGAAGATGCGCGGGCGATCCGAACAGGCCGGAATTTTATAGGTCGAAGGGGCATGCGTGCGCAGCATCCCTTTGTCGTCCCAGACCAGTTCCTCGGTCGTCAGCCAGCCTGCGCCTTGGACATAGGCCCCCTCGATCTGACCGATATCAATCACAGGGTTCAGCGAGGCGCCGGTGTCATGCAAGATATCGGCGCGCAGGATGCGGTTCTCGCCGGTCAACGTGTCCAGCACCACCTCGGTCACGGCGCAGCCATAGGCGAAGTAGTAAAAGGCGCGGCCCTGACCCTTGATCCGATCCCACGAGATGTCGGGCGTTTTATAGTGGCCCGTCGCCGAGAGCGCGACACGCTGGTTATAGCAGATGCGGGCGGCCTCGGGGAATGTGATGCTTTGGCCGGTGAAATGCACCTGATCGTCAACGAAACGCACATCGGTGGGGTTGGTTTGATAGAGGGGGCCAAGCGCCTCGGCCATGCGGGTGCGCAGCGTCTCGCAGGCGATATGGGTTGCGGCGCCGTTCAGGTCAGAGCCGGACGAGGCGGCCGTGGCCGAGGTGTTCGGCACCTTTGCCGTATCGGTTGCGGTAATGCGGATGCGATCAATGTCGATCCCCAAAGATTTCGCCGCAATTTGTGCGACCTTTTGGAACAGGCCCTGTCCCATTTCCGTGCCGCCGTGGTTCAGCGAGACCGAGCCGTCTTGATAGATATGCACCAGCGATCCGGCCTGATTGAACTGGGTCGCGGTAAAGGAAATCCCGAACTTCACCGGCGAGAACGCAAGGCCCTTTTTCAACCGGTCATTCTGGGCGTTCCACTCATCGACCGCCGCGCGGCGGCTGGCGTAATCGGACGTCGTCATCAGACGGTCGGTCATGTCCTGCAAGATGAAGTCTGTGACCTGCATCCCGTAAGGCGTGGTGTTATCCACCCCCGCAGCCTCCATCGGCTGGTAATAGTTCCGGCGGCGCAGGGTGATCGCGTCGATGCCGGTCGTATGCGACAGATGGGCGATGATCTGCTCCATCCCGAACAGGCCCTGCGGCCCGCCAAAGCCGCGATAGGCCGTCGCAGATTGCATATTCGTCTTCAGCCGGTGCGAGGTGATGCGCATATCCGCGATCAGATAGGCGTTTTCCGCATGCAGCATGGCGCGGTCCGCCACCGCCAGGGACAGATCCTGCGCCCAGCCGCAGCGGGTGTAATGTGTGACATCAATCGCCAGAATGCGGCCGGTGTCGTCATAGCCGACGGTATAATCGATCCGGAAATCATGGCGTTTGCCGGTGATCATCATATCGTCGTCGCGGTCATAGCGCATTCGGCAGACGCGACCCGTGGCGCGGGCCGCAATGGCGCAGGCGACGGCCAGCGCATTGCCCTGACTTTCCTTGCCGCCAAACCCGCCCCCCATGCGGCGCGTCTCGACCCGGACGCCATGCATATGGGTGCCAAGCGCTTCGGCCACCTTATGCTGGATCTCGGACGGGTGCTGGGTCGAGCAGTTGACCAGCATATCGCCATTTTCCTGCGGCCAAGCCATCGCGACCTGACCTTCAAGGTAAAAGTGTTCCTGCCCGCCCATGCTCAGGCTGCCGGTCAGTCGATGCGGCGCGGTTTGCAGCGCGGCAGGGGCATCGCCCTTGGTCCAGACCATCGCCGCCTTTTCGAACCGGCTGTCAGCGGCGAGGGCCTGTTCAATCGTCAGGATCGGCTCTTCCGCCTGATATTCGACCTTGGCCTTGCGCGCCGCCTTGCGGGCGGCGAGGTGGCTGGTGGCGACGACGATGAACAGGGGCTGGCCGATATGGTTCACGCGGCCGGTCGCCAGAAGCGGCTCGTCATGCCAGCCGGGGCTGACATCATTGTCAAAGGGCAGATCATCCACCGTGATGACCTGCACCACGCCGGGGGCGGCGCGCACGGCGGTCAGATCCATCGACAAGATGCTGCCGCGCGCAATCGTGGATAGGCCAAAGGCCAGATGCAGCGCATCGCGCGGTGCCGGGATATCGTCCGTATAGCGCGCCTTGCCGGTCACATGCAGGGTGGCGGCATCATGGGGCAGGGATTTCGCGACGCTCATGCCGAGACCTCCAGCACATGGGCGGGTTTGCCGTTGATATCGTCGATATAGCGCAGGAACAGACCCTCAGCCGCTTGCAAGCGATAGGCGGCGCTGGCGCGCATATCGGTCAGCGGTTGATAATCCTGCGCCAATAGGGCGGCGGCTTGGGCTGCATCGGCCCAAGCCTTGCCGATCAGCGCGCCCTCCACATGGCTCGCGCGTTTGGGCGTCGCGGCCATACCGCCAAAGGCGATGCGGGCTTCGCTCACCACGCCATCCTCGACCGTCACATTGAACGCGGCGCAAACGGCCGAGATATCCTGATCAAAGCGTTTCGACAGCTTATAGACCCGCAGGGCAGGGGCCTTGGTCGGAATGGTGATCGCCTCGACAAATTCGCCGCCGCGGCGGTCTTGCTTGCCATAGGCGATAAAGAAATCCTCGATCGGCATCTGGCGGCGCTGGGCCCCTTGGCGCAGATGCAACGTCGCCCCCAGCGCGATCAGCGCGGGCGGATTGTCCCCGATGGGCGAGCCATTGGCGACATTGCCGCCAATCGTTGCGGCATTGCGCACCTGATGGCTGGCATAGCGGCGCACCATCTCGGCATAGGACGGATGATATTGACGCAGCACCGGCAGCAGACGGGTCATGGTGACGCCCGCGCCAATGCGGATCTCGTGATCGGACAGCTCGATCTGCTGCAATTCCGTCAGGCGGTTCAAAAAGGCGACCTTGGGCAGATCACGCAATTGCTTGGTCACCCATAGTCCAACATCTGTTGCGCCCGCGACCAAGGTTGCATCGGGGTTCTGCTCGTA
>NC_017384.1:2765000-2766400 GCF_000223375.1 Ketogulonicigenium vulgare WSH-001
GTGCGAAGTCGTAAGACGACGTATACAGTCTGACGCCTGCCCGGTGCTGGAAGGTTAAAAGGAGAGGTGCAAGCCTTGAATTGAAGCCCCAGTAAACGGCGGCCGTAACTATAACGGTCCTAAGGTAGCGAAATTCCTTGTCGGGTAAGTTCCGACCTGCACGAATGGCGTAACGACTTCCCCGCTGTCTCCAACATAGACTCAGCGAAATTGAACTGCCCGTGAAGATGCGGGCTACCCGCGGTTAGACGGAAAGACCCCATGCACCTTTACTCCAGCTTCACATTGGCATCAGGCCAAGCATGTGCAGGATAGGTGGTAGGCATTGAAACAGGGACGCCAGTCCTTGCGGAGCCATCCTTGAGATACCACCCTTGCTTTGCTTGATGTCTAACCGCGGTCCGTTATCCGGATCCGGGACCCTGTGTGGTGGGGAGTTTGACTGGGGCGGTCGCCTCCCAAAGTGTAACGGAGGCGCGCGAAGGTTGGCTCAGACCGGTCGGAAATCGGTCGTCGAGTGCAATGGCATAAGCCAGCCTGACTGCAAGACTGACAAGTCGAGCAGAGACGAAAGTCGGCCATAGTGATCCGGTGGTCCCGAGTGGAAGGGCCATCGCTCAACGAATAAAAGGTACGCTGGGGATAACAGGCTGATGATGCCCAAGAGTCCATATCGACGGCATCGTTTGGCACCTCGATGTCGGCTCATCTCATCCTGGGGCTGGAGCAGGTCCCAAGGGTATGGCTGTTCGCCATTTAAAGAGGTACGTGAGCTGGGTTTAGAACGTCGTGAGACAGTTCGGTCCCTATCTTCCGTGGGTGTAGGATACTTGAGAGGAGTTGCCCCTAGTACGAGAGGACCGGGGTGAACGGACCACTGGTGGACCAGTTATCGTGCCAACGGTAGTGCTGGGTAGCTATGTTCGGACAGGATAAACGCTGAAGGCATCTAAGCGTGAAGCCCCCCTCAAAACAAGGTATCCCTGAGGACCGTGAAAGACCATCACGTCAATAGGCTAGAGATGTAAGTGCAGTAATGCATTCAGTTGACTAGTACTAATCGTCCAATAGGCTTGGTTTGATCCAGAAATAGCTCAACCAAATCAAAAAATCATACAAATCAGTATACTTGACAACAAAAATGATGCTTCTTTCCCGGTCTGGTGGCCATAGTGGCCGTTAAACACCCGATCCCTTCCCGAACTCGGAAGTTAAGGGCGGCTACGCTGATGGTACTGCGACTTAAGTCGTGGGAGAGTAAGTCACCGCCAGACCTGATAAGAAGCATCTTCTCTCTCTCAATACGATCAAAATCCCAACAACGCGGGGTGGAGCAGCCCGGTAGCTCGTCAGGCTCATAACCTGAAGGCCGCAGGTTCAAATCCTGCCCCCGCAACCAA